>JAFQDR010000193.1 GCA_017415945.1 Oscillospiraceae bacterium | reverse complement strand
TCGGGAGCCTCCCCGATCATATCAACGATTTGTTCTTTCTTCATAGGTAACCCTCACTTTCCAGTTTCTCGCGCAGTTTCTTACGGGTACGGTGCAGCATGGAAGCGGTTTTGCTTTCGGTAAAGTCGAAATCAAGTGCAATTCCGGCAACAGCATCCATGTACCAATAGCGTCTGAGGAACACACGCCGCTCGGTCGCAGGAAGCGCATCGAGAAATTCACGAATCAGTCGTGCCATCTCCTGCTGTTCGATCACCATCTCCACGTCGGTCGGATCGGATACGCAGTCCTCCAGCTCATCCAGTACCAGATCCATCTCACCGCCGCCACGCTTGCCTGCGTGCTTTTTCCGCCAGCGGTCGATGGAGATTCGTCTTGTGATCTTACCGAGGAAGGTAGACAGAATGGACGGCTTATGCGGCGGCATGTTATTCCATGCATCAAGCCATGTGTCGTTTACGCTTTCTTCGGCATCTTCGCGGTTATAGAGGATGTTGTATGCTATGTAGTGGCAGTAATCGCCGTATTTGTCTGCGGTTTCGGTAATGGCAGACTCTGAACGTGCCCAATATAATTCAACAATCCGGTCATCCGGAGTTGGACTTGCTTTTCCCATGTGCGGCACCTCCCTTAAATGTTGTAAGAGCTCTTCAACTATCTACTCGTAAATAATCGCAGTTCATTGCGCGGAGATTCTATTTTTTATTACTTGAATCAACCATGCCACGCCGTCAGATGCTAAGGCAATCGTATTGATTACAGATATAATCTGAGCGAAAATGATATTGATTGCAACACCACCTTCATTATCAAGATCTGCTATCACAAAAGCAAAAGCAACGATGTATATACCTCCAATTACGATCAACGGAAGTAAATGTAATACTTTCTTTTGGGTTCGTCTGAAGAGTATTGTTTGTATTCCGATAACTATTCCTGCAAGAAGTATGCTGAAAATGATAGCTTCCTTCATAATCAAAACCTCCTCTGGTTGGTCCTTCATCTATCTTCTCGCAAAAAATCCATTTTCATTGCATGGAAAGAAAAAATTTTCCTGAAATATTTTCTCTATAATATGATACCACATTTTGTGGTCATCTGTAAACCGATTGTGTAAACGAATCGTGAATATCTCTCAGAACCCATTGACAAACTCGATAATCGAGATTATAATTATATTACAGTAACTCGATAATCGAGAAACGGAGGTGCGGGTATGGCGAGAGCCAAATTCAAAACGCTGACAGAGCAGATGTTTTACATTCTCCTGTGCATGAAAGAGGAATGCCGCGGGATGGACATTCTGGAAACTGTACGTAAAATGACCGAGGGCAGAGTAAATATCGGGTCCGGCACGCTGTATGATCTGCTGGAACAGTTTGTCGAAGAAGAAATCATCGTAGAAACAAAAGCAGAAGGCCGACGCCGCAGTTATATCATCACGGAGAAAGGCAGAGATATGCTTACCGGAGAATACGAACGTCTTCGCCGTCAGGCAGCCGACTATGAAACGATTTTCGGAAAGGAGTCATGCAAATGAAAGATACAAAGAAGATTTTGTGGACGATTTCGATTTACAATCCCACGGCAACCGCAGAAAAACTGGAAGAGCTTGCGGCAGATGGCTGGATGTTTGAAAAAGCGGGCAATATGTTCTGGACATTCAAAAGATCCGAGCCGAAAAAGCTCCGTTTTGCCGTAACTTATTTTCCGGGAGCTTCCGACTTCGATCCCGATCTGACGGAAGGTGAAAAGATCAAGGCAGAATACTGCACTGAAGACGGCTGGATTCTTGCCGGTCGGTTTGATATCGTGCATATCTATTACAGCGAAAATCTGGGTGCAACACCCATTGACACCGATCCCGTAACGCAGGTGAACACCATCTGGAAGACCATGAAAAAGCGTGTGATTACCTCCCAGCTCATGATGGTCGCTTTGATTATCATGCATCTACTGACACAGTTTTCGCAGCTTCGACGTGATCCGGTGGCGTATCTGTCCGACCCGTTCTATCTGTTTTCCATTCCGACATGGGGCTTTCTGCTGCTGATTCACTTTTATGAAACCCTCTCCTGCTTGTTCTGGAAGCGTTGGGCATCCAGAGCTGCTGAAAACGGCATTTTCACACCCATCCGCACCACGCCTCTTATCGAGTATATCTTCCTTGCTTTATCCCTTCTGTGCATGGTACTGTCGTATACAGGGGTGAGTATGTCGTCCCGCTCCGTGGGATTCGCACTGCTGTGGATTGCTGTACTGATCGGTATCATCTTATCCGGAAACATTATCAAAACAAAGCTGAAAAAACACGGCTGGTCGCGCGGTGTGAATCGGTTTCTATCGACTTCGATTGTTCTGATCATGACACTCACCTTCCTTGGTGGGATGGCTATATCCATTATCAATGGAAGCTTCACCTTCAAAGACCGCAAGGAACCCGTGGATACGGTTGATCTGAACGGCTGGACAATGAAAATCTACGACGACACACTTCCGCTGAATATCGAAGATCTTCGTGATACAGGAGATATCCGCTGGAGCAAGGAAGCTGATCATCAGGAAACCTTCGTGCTTTCCTATTCGGTATATGAACAGAACAATATCCCGGACGGAAACAAAACCACCGATGCTGCGAAGGATTTGCAATACTGTATTACCGACGTAAAGATTCCGCTTCTCTTTGATACGATCAAGAAAGCAGTGCTCGATTCACGGCAGGATGATGTCTCGAAAGGCGGAGAGGTGATCTTCACCGACCACTTTGAGCCGATCGATCCTTCTGTCTGGGGGGCTGATGAGGCGTATCAGCTTCACTGGAGTGATACGCTTCTCAACACGTACCTTGTATGTTGGGGTAATCGGATCGTAGAAATCAAGTTCTACTGGGAAGCATCGGAAGATGAAATCCGCACGGCTGCTGAAATACTGCGGAAGCACGCTTAATTCAGGAAAAAAAGTATAATTTTCATATGCAACCCAAAGTTGCCGGATAGTTGATTGCAGGTTGCATAGCTTTTGTGGTAAAATATATGTGCAAAGGAGGTGCCGAATATGGCTTTAGGCGACAAAATCAAAGAATACCGAACAAAATCCGCTATGTCTCAGGAAAAGATGGCTGAGTTTGTCGGTGTGAGCAGACAGGCAGTTACAAAATGGGAGTCCGGTCAGACAGCCCCCAGCACAGAGAATTTGTTTAAGCTGGCAGAAATCTTTGGAATAAAGGTTGATGATCTTCTCGAAAACGAAACCGGCGAAAAACAATCGACTGCTGAAGAAATCTATTACCTTTACAAATTGGAACAGGAAAAGAAAGTTGCTGAACAAAGAAAAAAAGCAAAAAAATACATCCTGATTTTCGGCAGCATAGCATTGGTGCTCGCTCTGATCATCGGAGTGATTGTCTATATCAAAAACCTTCCCGTAGACTGGGATGCCGGTGCATGCGGAGGCGGATATGCTACTTACATCTTCGATAAGTATGAAAAGGAGCTTGTGCAGAAGTTCATTGATGGAGCACAGGACTCTGAAAGCTGGACGAATGTAACCGCACTCCGTGGGACACAGGAAGCCGGATGGGCAGAAAGAACGATTCGTTTGATGTTCGATATCCAGTATACAACTGCTGATGGTGAGACAATCACGCAAAGTATCCACTTCATCGGTGAACGCATTTGGTTTGACACCTTCAAATGGGGCGGCGCGATCATTGAAGGATAAACTTTATAACAACAATCCCGCAGATTTTGACGTCTGCGGGATTCTTTCATTATTTTGCGTTGTCGATCTTCTGCATGATCTTCTGTGTCAGTGCGTCCGGTACCGTTTCGCCGGAATCCCGGATCATCGTCTCCACTTCCTTTACAGAGAGAGGTTCAGATGCCGTTACAGCGGCTCCGCCTGCGGTCTGCAGCACAAGTGTGGACTGTCTCTTTTTCACATACACAAGGATTCCCATAAAGCACAGGAGTACAGCAGCAGCGATACTGAACCATACTGCCGGGGATGATTTGTCGGGAATTGTGGAATCAATCCCTATCGTAGTATGCACATAATTCTCACCATAGGTGATTCGAACAGCATCTCCGTACTTTTCCGTGATCTCCTTGATAAAAGCAACAGTTACAGGATCATCTTTTCTTGCTTCCAGAATCTCTACCTGAACCATGTTTTCCATGTCATAAACGCCCATACTGACCAGACCGTAATCCGCATCATTTTCCGGACTCGGGAAGTACGCGAGCAGTTCATCATTGATCGCCTTCAGCTCGTTGTAACTGTATTTCTGAACTGCAAAGGAAACGCTTTTGTCATCTTTGACAAGTGCAAGAATTTCTTTCTTTACAGCTTTCACATCCGCATCTTCCCGGATTCCGAAAGTCAGATTGTACTGACTTCCATCCGTGGACCATACGCCGGTGATGTAGTCCGGCAGATTACCGTACCATGCCTGATACAGTGCATCGGCATTGGCATATTCATCAGCGGCAAACACAGGGACTGAAACAGAACACATCAAGAGTACAAACGCCAGAAGAACACATATCTTTTTCATAAGCAACCTCCATTCAGATATTCCCGCAGGGTTTTGAGTGCCCGGCGGTATGTTCGGTAAACGGATGGAAGAGACTGATTCACGATTTTTGCTATGTCAGCAAAACCAAGCTCGCCGTTCAGGTGCAGGGATACGATCTCCCTCTCGGAGCAGGACAAGCGTGACATAGCTTTTTCGATGTCCCACTTCCAGATGTATGGTTCCAACTCATCTTCTCCGGCAGCTTCCGTTTCATCAATATCCTCGGTACTCCGTTTTCTCCGAAGTGCGTCGATCGCCGAATTGCGCGCCATCCGGAAAATCCACGCCCTTGTATTTTTGACAGAAGGTTCCGGGGGTGACACGAACAACTTGACAAACACAT
>JAFQDR010000192.1 GCA_017415945.1 Oscillospiraceae bacterium | reverse complement strand
GGAGCAGGAGGATACCTATAAATCCGAGAATGCGCCTCGCTATCATGCCCGCGATATTGCAAAGTATTTGTGTGTCCATTCGGGTGCGACTTTGGTGCTTGGCTCTGCTACCCCTTCTATGGAAAGCAGATATGCTGCGGAAATCGGCAGATATCGTCTGTTTACACTTCCGGGCAGATTTAATGAGTCATCACTTCCGCCCGTATCCATTGTGGACATGAAACGAGAGCTTCGCCGAGGAAACAGCGGGGAGATCAGCAGTGTGCTGCGGGATGAGATCCAAGCGAATCTGGAGAGAGGGGAACAGAGCATTCTGTTTCTGAATCGAAGAGGCAGCAATAAGCTTATCACCTGCGGAGAATGCGGATTTACCTACCAATGTGAAAACTGTAGTGCCAATATGACATATCACAGTGCCAATGATAAGCTGATGTGTCATTATTGCGGCAGTGTGAAGCGAGTGGACGACCGTTGCCCCGAGTGCGGTGGGATGCTGAAATACACGGGTGCGGGGACACAAAAAATTGAGGAAGAGCTTGGTGAGTTGTTTCCCGATGTTGAAGTGCTGCGTATGGATACGGATACCGTTGGCAATACAGGCTCTCATGAGGTACTTCTGAAGCGATTCCGTGAAGAAAAAATCCCCATTATGATTGGCACTCAAATGGTGACAAAGGGACTGGACTTCGAAAATGTGACGCTCGTGGGCGTGTTGTCCGCAGATCAAAGCCTGTATACAGGGAATTTCCGTTCGGGAGAGCGGACGTTTTCGCTGATTACGCAGGTTGTAGGTCGCTGCGGACGAGGGAAAAAACCGGGTCGAGCGGTTATCCAAACATTTTCTCCTGAAAATGAAACCATTCTGCAGGCTGCCGCGCAGGACTATCAGGCTTTTTACGAGTCAGAGCTTTCTATCCGCCGTTCCCAGAACACTCCGCCCTTTTCCCAGAGATTTGTTGTGACCGTTACAGGAGGTGTGGAAAGCCATGTCCTTCGGTGTGCGGCGGCAATTCGCAATGACTTGAATGATGTGCTCGGTCGTGAATCGGAGGTTCAGGTGATTGGGCCGGCACCATATGCTGTGGTTCGGGTCAACAATAAATTCCGCTATCGCGTGACTCTGCTGTGCCGCGAAAGCAAGCAAATCAGAAGATTACTGGCAGATTTGATCTGTCACTACAATACAGACAACGCTTATAAAGGTGTATCGGTGTTTGTGGATGCAAACCCCACCGATTAAGCTGTGAAGGAGAGATACAATATGGCAATGAGAACAATCGTAACTGTTGGGGACCCCGTACTGGAAAAGGTTTGCCGTCCCTATACCGAATTTGGACCTCGTCTGCATCAGCTGCTGGATGATATGAGAGAGACACTGGCACAGGCTGATGGTGTTGGTCTGGCAGCGCCTCAAGTGGGTGTTCTGCGCCGCGCGGTTCTTGTACTGGAAACCAATCATGCAGAGGACGAAGAGGATATTCTGCTGGAACTGGTAAATCCCGAAATCATTGAGACTTCCGGTTCTCAGACAGGTACTGAAGGCTGTCTGAGTGTTCCCGATGAAGTGGGCATTGTTACCCGTCCTATGGTGGTCACTGTCAGAGCGCAGGATCGAAACGGGAATTTCTTTGAATATACCGGTGAGGGCCTGACCGCTCGCTGCTTCTGCCATGAGCTGGACCATCTGGACGGTGTGCTGTACATCAAGCGTGCAGACCGTATGCTCACTGAAGAAGACTTCATGGACGAGGACGAAGAATAATGCGTATTGTCTATATGGGTACCCCTGATTTTGCAGCGGTATCCTTGAAAAAATTGATTGACGAGCAATTTGATGTGGTGGGAGTATTTACCCAGCCCGATAAGCCCAAGGGACGCGGCATGAAGCTGTTTCCCTGCGAGACAAAGCAGGTTGCACTGGAGCATGGTTTGCCTGTTTTTCAGCCTGCAAAGCTCAGAGATGGGGAAGCCTTGTCTATCTTGAAAGAGCTTCAGCCCGATATTCTGGTTGTGGTGGCTTACGGGAAGCTGCTTCCCAATGATATTCTGGAACTGCCCAAGTATGGTGCAGTCAATGTCCATGGCTCTTTGCTGCCAAAATATCGGGGCAGTGCACCCATTCAGCGTGCGGTGCTGAACGGAGAGAGGATTACAGGGGTATCTACCATGTATCTGGCAGAGGAAATGGATGCCGGAGATGTGATCTACACCGCTGAAACAGAAATCGGTGAATTTGAGACCTCTGCGGAGCTGTTTGACAGATTGGCGGATCTGGGTGCGGAGCTGTTGGTAAAGACTCTGCGGGATATTGAGAAGGGAAACGCCCCTCGCACGGCGCAGAATCACAGTGAAGCTACCTTTGCGCCCCCCCTGCAGAAAACAGAGTGTCCCATTGACTGGAATAAAACCCCTCGTGAGATTATCAAGCATATCTACGGTATGCAGACTTGGCCTGTTGCAACCTCCATGATAGATGGCGGTGAATTTAAGGTCCATGCAGCTGCTTATACGGATCATTTCACCGATAAAGCTCCCGGTGAAATCGTTTCCGCAGGAAAGGCGGGCATTGAGATTGCCTGCGCAGAGGGGAAGACTGTTATGGTCACCGAGCTGCAGGCTGCAGGCAAGAAGCGTATGAAGGCTTCCGATTACTTGCTGGGGCATCCCATTAAGGTGGATTGAGCATGGCAGTTAGTGCAAGACAAGCGGCGTATCAGGTTTTGATGCGCTGCAGAAAAAACGGTGCATGGAGCGAGGATGCTGTCAGCGCTGAAATCGAAAGAAGCGGCTTGGATAGTCGTGACGGAGCACTGTGTTCTCGCATTGCTATCGGTGTTATGCAGAATATGGAGCTGCTGGATCATTATATCGGCTGCTATTGCTCCATGGCCTTGAAGAAGCTGGATCCCAGACTGCTGGATATTCTCAGACTTTCGGCGTATCAGCTGCTGTTTATGGATAAAATTCCTGTGTCCGCGGCTGTTAATGAGGGTGTGGCCCTGTGTAAAAAACAGGTCAATCAAAAAGCTTCGGGACTTTGCAATGCGGTTTTGCGTAGAATTGCCGAGAACCGTGAGCATATGCCCGAAATCCCGGGGAATCCGGGAGCGGAATATCTGGCGATTCGATACAGCCACCCGAAATGGTTTGTAGAAGAATTGCTTGCCGAGCATGGCTATGAATTTACCGAGCTTTTTTTGGCGGCTAACAATGAAACGCCTCCTGTATTTGCCCACAGTAATACGCTCCGCGGGGCTGTTAATCTGATGGCTGAGCTTCGGGAATTGGGGGCGAAGCCTTCTGCTCTGGAGGGTACTGTGATACTGGACAGCACTGCCGGCATGACCGAACTGCAGGCGTTCCGCAGAGGGGATTTCTATATTCAGGATATGGCAGCTAAGCTCGCGGCTATTGTAAGTGAAGCTCGTCCGGGGATGAAGGTTTTGGATGCCTGTGCAGCTCCCGGCGGTAAGACCATTGCTGCGGCGATGCTCATGGAAAATAAGGGAGAAATTGTTTCCTGTGATATCCACGAAAAGAAGCTGCGTCTGATTCGAGAAAATACGGCTCGTTTGGGGATCGATATTGTTGAAACCCGAGCCATGGATGCCCGAAAGCCACAGGAGGATATGACCGGCCGCTTTGATTTGATTATTGCGGACGTACCTTGTTCGGGGCTTGGAGTGATTCGCCGACGTCCGGAGATTCGCCGCAAGAGCGAGTCGGAACTGAACAATCTTCCTTCTATTCAGCTGGACATTTTGGAGGGGTTGGCACCCTGTCTGAAACCCGGTGGCGTTCTTGTGTACAGCACCTGTACTGTTCGCAGCAGGGAGAATGCACTTCTGGTACAGGAGTTTTTGTCCAATCATAAGGAATTTGAAACGGAGGCCTTTAAACTGCCTGCGGGCATCGGTGAAGTTCCGAGCGGCATGATGACTTTTTGGCCCCATATCCATAATACAGATGGATTTTTTGTATGTAAAATGAGGAAACGGATATGAAAGATATTAAATCTATGCTTCCTGAGGAGATTGAAGCTGAACTCAAGGCGATGGGGCAGCCGAAATTTCGGGCAGGGCAGATTTTCGATTGGTTGACAAAAGGCGTAAAGTCTTTTGATGAGATGACCAATCTGTCCAAGGAACTTAGGGTAAAGCTTTCTGAACAATTCTATATCAGCAATCTGGAATGCCTGAAAAAGCAGGTTTCCCGAGAGGACGGTACTATCAAATATTTGTGGCAGCTGCCCGACGGAAATGCGGTGGAAACGGTTGTAATGCGTTATAAGCACGGCAATACCGTCTGTATTTCCACACAGGTGGGCTGTCGTCAGGGGTGCGCCTTCTGCGCATCTACCATTGGCGGCTTGATTCGCAATCTGGAGCCTTCCGAGATGTTGAATGAGGTGCTGTATTCTCAGATGGAATCCGGTGTTCCCATTACGGGTATTGTATTGATGGGCATTGGGGAGCCTTTGGATAATTTTGATAATGTGATGCGTTTTCTCACTCTGGTCAATCATCCTAAGGGTATGAATATCGGAATGCGGCATATTTCTCTTTCTACCTGCGGCTTGATTGAAAAGTTTGATATGCTGGCGGATCGTAATTTACAGTTGACTTTGGCGGTATCTCTGCATGCTCCCGACGATGAGACACGCGGAAAAATCATGCCTGCCAACCGTGGCCGCGGAGTGGCGGCTCTGATCAATGCCTGTGAATCCTACTATAAGAAAACAGGTCGTCGCATTACATTTGAGTATGCAATGATCGATGGGGTAAACGATACTCCCGAACACGCAAGGCTGTTGGCGAAGCACTGCAGAAAGGTCAGTGCCCATGTGAATTTGATTCCGCTGAATCATGTGGAGGAAAGTAAGTATGGCCCGTCTACGCCCGAGAATATGAAAGCCTTTATTAAGATTTTACGGGATGCGGGCATCAACGCCACGGTTCGCAGAAAGCTGGGCGGAGATATTGATGCATCCTGCGGACAGCTGAGAAAGAAATTGGCAAATAAAAGATAGAGAATGTAAGATTAGGGGGTAAGCCATGAAGAGCTTTGGTTTGACCGACCGCGGTAAGGTAAGAGCGGAGAATCAGGACAGCTTTGTGATCGAGTACATCGACAGCAGAGAATGCCTGTGTGCCGTTTTGTGTGATGGGATGGGTGGTGCCAGTGCAGGCAGTATCGCAAGTGCCTTGGCATCCAAAACATTTATGAACTATCTTGTTGACCGCATTATGGCTTCCCGTGCTAAAAATCCTGACATTAAGCGGCATATGAACAATGCCTGCCGCAAAGCAAATGATATTGTGTATTCCTATTCCTGCTTTAATCCCGATTATGCGGGAATGGGAACCACACTGGTTGCCGCAGTTTTGATTGGGAACAATGCGGTGATCGCAAACGTCGGAGACAGCAGAGCATATGTGATCTCCAAAAAGAAAATCGTACAGCTGACTAAGGACCATTCCTATGTTCAGGAATTGGTGGATCGGGGTATCATTACTCCCGAGAGGGCAAAGACACATCCCAAGAAGAATGTGATTCTTCAGGCTCTGGGCTCCGAGGACGGAGTCAAGTGTGATTTCTTTGTTCATAAGCTGGCCAGAGGGGAGCGTCTTCTTCTTTGTTCGGACGGATTGACCAATATGGTGGAGGATCAAACCATATATGAGGCTTCCATGAGCAACAAGACCCCTGAGGCATTTTGCAAGAAATTGATCGAACTGGCTCTGGAAGCCGGTGCCAATGACAATGTGACGGTTGTTACATTGTCTCGTTGATATATATTCTTAAACATTTGAATGGAGGAACTCCATGGATAATTTGAAACTGTTAAATACAATGCTGGATGATCGCTACGATATGCAGGAAGTGATCGGCATTGGCGGTATGGCAGTGATCTATAAAGCGTTGGATACAAGACTGAATCGGTACGTGGCAATCAAGGTTCTCAAGGAGGAATATGCCGCCGATCCCTCTTTGTATGCGGATTTTACCAGTGAATCGCAGGCTGTAGCAATGCTTTCGCATCCGAATATTGTGGCTGTCTATGACGTCAGCAGTTCCGAGACGGCAAATTATATTGTTATGGAGCTGATCGAAGGCATTACTCTCAAGCAGTACATCACCAGACGTGGCGCTCTGAGCTGGAAGGAAGCACTGCATTTTGCATCGCAGATTGCCCGTGCATTGACCCATGCCCATGAAAAGGGTATCATTCATCGGGATATCAAGCCTCAGAATGTGATGATTTTGAAGGATGCCAACATTAAAGTATCCGACTTTGGCATTGCTTCTTTGGAGCATACCAAAAAGGAAGCGGAAGGTCAGGCAGTAGGCTCCGTGCATTACATTGCTCCCGAGCAGGCCAAAGGCTATCCTGCGGATGCCCGAAGCGATGTATACTCCCTCGGGGTTGTTATGTACGAAATGCTTACAGGCAGCCAGCCTTATGACGGCAATACCCCTCAGGAAATTGCCATTAAGCATATTACAGGGGATTATATTATGCCCCGCAAGCTGCGTCCCGACATTCCTGAAGAGCTGGAACGCATTACCTTGAAGGCAATGAACGCTGACATTGATAAGCGCTACGCCAATGCTGCCACACTGCTGCGGGATTTGGAAACCTACAGACAGCGTATGCTTGCAATGGAAAGTATTTCCCAGACCCATGAGTTCCCCGCGATTCAGATGCCGATTGTGCAGAGTGGCCCCACAGAGGAGCAGTATCTTCGCAGAAGAGCTCGTGCCAAGCGGGTAAGCATACTGTCCGGGGTGCTGGGTGTGCTTCTTGTGATCGTTGCCCTTTGCATGTTCCTTTGGAACTATTGGCTCAGTGATTTGTTCAAAGAAGCTGAAAGAGTGGATATTCCCCAATTTGTGGGACAGTCCTATGAGGCTGTCATCAATAACAGTGACTATGGTTCGATTTACCATTTCCGTGTTACCTACAAGGTGGATCCGGGCCTTCCCGAAGGTCAGATCATTGCACAGGAGCCTGAAGTCGGCAAGTCTATGGTTGCCGATGTGGATGGCATCAACGTGAACCTGACGGTATGTACGGGTGTTATGATCCAGCAGATCCCCGATGTCAGCGGACTGACCTACAAGGATGCAAATCTTAAGCTGCAGCAGGCAGGCTTTGTGGTTGAGCTCGAGGCGCGATCTTCCGAAACTGTGGCAAAGGATTATGTGATCGGAACCAACCCCTCCGCCAATGAGAGTCTTGCTACGGGCTCCACGGTCTATCTTGCGTACAGCACAGGGCCCGAGGTCCAGCTTGTCACTGTGCGCAATATGGTTGGCTACACCGAGGCAGAAGCAAAAGCCGCCATCAGCAATATGGGTCTGTCCTTTGGCTCCAGCAGCTATGTGTACAATGAAAACTATGATGCGGGACAGGTGGTTTGGCAGAGCGCGGAAGCGGGAACGCGAGTCGAAGCGGGAACTAAGGTCTATCTGCAGATTTCCAAGGGACCCAGAGTACAGTTTATTGAGGGCGAAGTGATCGGTGACGGCGCTGTATCGGATGAAGGTGGCATATGGTAAACGGTGTCATTGTTAAAGCCTTGAGCGGCTTCTATTATGTTCGTACAGATACCGATACCATTGAATGCAAGGGCAGCGGTAAGCTGCGTCATAAGGGGCTATCGCCGCTGGTGGGTGACAGAGTGACTGTGTCTGTGGACCAAAACGGGAAGGGTCGTATCGAAGAGGTTCATCCGCGTACGAACTCCTTTATCCGGCCGTCTGTGGCGAATATTGAAGCATTGATTTGTGTTACTTCCGATGCAATTCCTATTACGGATACGTATCTGGTGGATCGGCTGACGGTAACTGCGGTGCACAACCACTGTCAGGTAATCATTGCCATCAATAAGGTGGATCTTGTGCGTACCGAGCGTATGACCGAAATTTATAAGGAAACGGGCTTTCCCGTCATTGCGTGCAGTGCAGAGACGGGAGAGGGCATTGAGGAGCTGCGCCGTGCGGTAGCGGGGAAAATCTGTGCTTTCACGGGAGACTCAGGTGTTGGGAAATCCAGCATTCTCAATGCACTGAATCCCCAATTTTCCCTTCGCGTGGGAGAGGTCAGTGATAAGCTCGGACGCGGCAGGCACACAACCCGCCATGTGGAGCTTTTTGACCTTGGCAGCGGTACATATTTGATCGACACGCCGGGCTTTGCCAGCTTTGATATGGAAGCGGTGAACCCTGTCATGTGCGATGAGCTGCAGTATGCGTTTCCGGAATTTGAAGCGTACATTGGTCAATGCCGATTCAATGACTGTGCACACTTAAAGGAACCCGACTGTGCTGTTCGTCGTGGTGTGGAGGAAGGTCGAATCCACAAGAAACGCTATGGCTCATACCGCATGATGTATGCCGATGCCGCTAAGTACAAGCATTGGGAAATGAAAAAATAAATATTATGGCACATTCAAGCCGCTTTCTGCGTATACTGAAGTACATTCGTTTACGCGGAAGGCGGTTTTGTTATGCGCAGAAGGCGCGGCAAGGGGTACGGAATTGGCAAGCTGTTTATTATCGCCGGTACGATGATTTTGCTGGCTATGGTTTTACCGGGACAGTTTTGGTGGTTTATGCTTGGAGTATCTTTGATATCATTCGGTATTTGGTATAACAATTGCAAATAGGAGGAAAAGAAATGAAAATTTGTGTCATTAAGATGCCGCAATTCTTGTCGAAGCTGCTTGGTAAGTTTTTGAAATAATCAGAGATATCAAAAGCGCAGCTGTAATATACTGTTTCAGAAGGAATATGGGATAGAATGGTCCCATTGTACAGGAGGGAACTATGAAAGCAGTGCTTCATGAAAAACTATTGGAACGTCATGAGATTATCTATGAAGGGCAAACGCTGATTGAGGTAACAGGGGAATCAGTGGTGTCGGATAAAATGCCGGATATTGGATTGCTCGGAGACACCAATGCCCATGTTTTGCTGCGCAGCAAGCGAACAGAGGCGGGGGCGGGGGTCATGGAAGGTGATTTGTCTGTTGATGTAAGCTACATACCCGATGGTGCTTCTGGGTTCTGTGTCCTGAAACTACAGCTTCCCTGGCTTGCAGAATTCCAATCGGATAGTATCGACGGGAGCAATGCATCGGTCGGCTCGGTACGGCTGATACATTTAGAGACAAGAATGCTGAATCCTCGGAAAATACTTGTAAAGGCCAAGCTGCAAGGGAATTTGCGGGTATTTTCCTCTAAAAAAGACTTATTGTATGATGATATAGAAGAAAAGAACATCATTCAGGTTCGCAGAGAGGAAGTGTCATGCAGCGTTATTTCCACCGTATGCGAAAAAACCTTTGCTGCAACGGATGAATATCCTCTTCCTGCAGGGATAAGTGCTGTTGAAGTCATCGGCAAGTCTGTGCAATTCCGAATCGATGACATTAAGACACTTACAAATAAACTGATCGTTAAGGGGTGTGTGCTTTCTGACGTGGTGGTGGCATCTCGGGAAGGAGAGGCTGAACGAGTCAGCTTTACAAGCGCATTCTCATTTATTGCGGAGACGAATAAAGAACGAGTGTCTGATGTTGTACGAATGGACATCATGCCGACGGCTATGTATTATGAGCCAAGTGCTGATGGACGGGCGTTATCTGTGGAAGTACACGGCGTTTGTCAGATTACGGCGTACGAAGAGCGGAATCTGCCGTATTTATCAGATGCATACAGCAATTTTTATTCGTGCAACAGTGAATATGGAGTGCTGAATTTATATCGTGAGACCAAGAAGGAAGCTCATAGAGAGAATTTGTCGGGAAGTATTGTGTGCCGCAGTCAGTTGGGATGTGTGCGGTTTTTGACATCGTCTTGTATTTACGACGGGGAACAGATAACCGTTACGGTGAGCGCTTGTATCGCGTATGAAAACGGAACCACAGATTGGGTAAGGAAACAAATTGATCTTCCTCTGCATTTGAGAGAGGGGGAAAAACTGTGCGAGGTTCGTCTGAATGATTTGTATGGGGGATGTAGCGGTACGGAGCTTGAATTTAGATTGAATGTAGAGTGGGATACATTCATTGAGGAACCGTTTTCGGTAAAACCGCTGTTGGAGACAGAGTGGGATGAAGACAGTCCTCTTACTTCCGGCGAGCACTCCTTATGGATCGTGCGGGGAAACGGAGCTTTATGGGATATTGCTAAAAAATACGGCTCAACGGTAATGCTGATTCAAACCTACAACGGAATCGAGGAGGATGAGGTGGCAGGTGAAACAGTGCTTCTGATACCAAGACAGCGAAAATAAATAAGAAGACCGCAGATTTTACAGAAATCTGCGGCTTTTTAGGTATTAGGACTTGCAAGAAGGACGACCCTATGATAAAATATTGTGGCAATTTTAGAGGGGGTATAAAAATGTCCGGACATTCCAAATGGCATAATATACAGAAGACCAAGGGCGCTGCTGACGCAAAGCGCGCACAGGTGTTTACCAAAATCGCACGTGAAATTATTGTCGCCGTAAAGCAGGGCGGCAGCGGCGATCCTGCAAACAACTCCAGCTTGGCACAGGTTGTTGCAAAGGCAAAGGCTGCCAATATGCCCAATGACAACATCAAGAGAGCCATTGACAAGGCTTTGGGCGCAGGCAATACCGATAACTATGAGACTGTTGTTTACGAAGGCTACGGTCCCTGCGGCGTTGCAATCATTGTTGACTGCATGACCGATAATCGCAACCGTACCGCGGGTGATGTTCGTCACTATTTCGATAAGTACGGCGGCAACATGGGTGCATCCGGCTGTGTTTCCTGGTCCTTTGATAAGAAGGGCGTCATTGTCATTAATGACGAAGACGAAGAACTGGATGAAGACACCGTTATGATGGACGCGCTGGAAGCAGGCGCTGACGACATGCAGCACGAAGACAACATCTTCGAAATCTACACCGATCCCGATGCATTCCAGGAAGTTTACAACGCACTGGAAGCAGCAGGCTACAAGTTCGTATCCGCACAGGTGGAAATGGTTCCCCAGAACTACATCACCGTCACCGACGAAGCTGATGTAAAGAACCTGACCAAGATGCTGGATATGTTCGAAGACAACGATGATGTCCAGAACGTCTGGCACAACTGGGAAAACGCTTAAAATGAGAAAACAACCTTACGAATTTCGTAAGGTTGTTTTTATATAAAAACGGAGCAGCACTTAGCTGCTCCGTTTACGTTTTAATATCCGTTCTTTTGGTCTTGCAAGTACAGGTCATAGCCCCAACGCATCATTTCCTGATCCTGAGGATCGTCATAGTAAGATTCCACACTGCCTGTGGAGAATCCGAATTTTGATACATTGTTCATGCCTGCACCGAAGCAGACAAATTCTACATCGAACAATACCGCACCGACATAGCCGAAGTGGATATTGCCGGGGTCGTCCATGCGCATGACCTTACCCTGATATACATAGGTTTTGCCTTCTTCGAATCTCCATTCCTCTGTACGCTTAATGTCCCAGATGCCCTTATCTGTTACACGCTTGTAGTAGCATACGGCGGCGATATAGAATCCGTATTCGTCCTTGATTCTCTGCATATCCGCTGCATTTGTTCGCATGAGGGTATTCAGCTTATCTGTGATATCCACAACGCTATCGGGAACCGGTGTGGGAGTCGGTGAAGGCACGGGCGTAGGTACGGGAGTGGGCTCCGGAGTAGGTACGGGAGTGGGCTCCGGAGTAGGTACGGGAGTGGGCTCCGGAGTGGGTACGGGAGTAGGCTCGGGGGTAGGTTCCGGAGTAGGCTCGGGGGTAGGTTCCGGAGTAGGCTCGGGGGTAGGTTCCGGAGTAGGTTCGGGAGTGGGCTCGGGAGTGGGTTCCGGAGTGGGTTCCATGCTGTTGTTGGAGGCTGCGTACAGGAAGGTTACGATTTGTGCTCGTGTACACTCGGAATAGGGGGCGAATCGATCATCTCCAACACCCTTAGTGATGTTCTCGGACACAGCCCACATGACAGGGGAGAAGAACCAGTCGCTTTCCGTAACGTCTGAAAATGCAGCAGATGCTTCACTCTGTTCAGGGGTGCCTGCTTTGGCCCACAGGAAGGTTGCGGCTTCCGCTCTGGTACAGGTTCTGCCTACACCAAATTCGTTATCGGATGTACCCTTGGTGATATTGTTTTCGATTGCCCACAGAACTGCCTCATAAAACCAGTCCGTTTCGCTTACATCGGTGAAGGGATTTTCGAAGGAGAGGGGAGAGGGCTTTCCGGCGGCAGCCCAAAGAAATGTGACAATTTGTTCTCTTGTGCAGGGAAGATCCGGGCCGAATCGATTGGCGTCGATGCCGTTTGTAATACTGTTATCGATTGCCCAGATAATAGAATCGTAAAACCAATCATCAGGAGACACATCGGAAAAAGTATCAGATGCGTATACGGGAATGGTTGCAGTGGCAAATAAGGACAGCGTCAGACAGAATGTAAGAAGCAGGCTTATTGTGCGGTTTGTTTTAGGATACATTTTCATGATGTAGCCTCCTTGTTGGAACTATGATGCCATTATAGCATCAAATGCTTACGCAATCTATCCATAAAATGTAAAATATTTATAAACAATAGTTTAACTTGAATTGAAAAAAACACCCCACCCGAAGGTGAGGTGTTTAGAGGTGCTTGATTAGCCGTTAACCAGCTTTGCAACTTCAGCTGCCAGGTCGTCCTGACGCTTTTCGATGCCTTCGCCGGTAGCAAAGCGCTTGAAGCCAACAACCTTGATGGAAGCGCCTGCCTGCTTTGCAACTTCTGCAACATGCTTTTCAACGGAAACCTTGTTTTCCTTTACGAAAGCCTGCTGCAGGAGGCAGTTTTCTTCGTAGTACTTGCCTACGCGGCCCATAACCATCTTTTCGATGATCTGTGCGGGCTTGGGCTTAGCAGCGTTCTTGTTTTCTTCGATAGCCTGAGCCATCAGAATTTCCTTTTCCTTTTCCAGAGTAGCGGGATCTACGTCGGACTTGTCCAGGAAGGAGGGGTTCATAGCTGCGATCTGCATAGCCAGATCCTTGCCCAGTTCTTCAACCAGAGCTGCGTTTGCGCCTTCGCCAACTTCCATGTTTACCAGAACGCCGATCTTGCCGTTTGCGTGGATGTAGGGAACGGACAGGCCGGTTTCGTAACGGTCAAAACGACGAACGTTGATGTTTTCGCCGATAACCAGAACCTTGTCGTTCTGTTCTTCCTTAACGGTTCTGCCGGTGCCGGGGAATTCCAGACCCATCAGAGTTTCCAGGTCAGCGGGATTCTTTTCAGCAACTACCTGAGCGATACCCTTAACGTAGTTAACGAACAGGTCGTTCTTTGCAACGAAGTCGGATTCAGCGTTAACTTCAACAACAACGCCTACACCGCCAACAACTGCTGCGTAGCTCATGCCTTCAGCAGCAATGCGGCTTGCCTTCTTCTGAGCAGCAGCCAGACCCTTTTCACGGAGCCAAGCAACAGCCTTGTCCATATCGCCGTCAGCTACTGCAAGAGCCTTCTTGCAGTCCATCATGCAAACGCCGGTCAGTTCACGGAGCTTCTTTACGTCAGCTGCAGTAAATGCCATTTTGATTTCCTCCTAATTTAGTCCTCTTACGAGTTTTCTTTTGAGTAAATTATTCAGCAGCGGGAGCTTCAACAGCTTCGCCTGCGTCAACACCCTGACGGCCTTCGATCACAGCGTTAGCCATGGTGGAAGCAATCAGACGGATAGCGCGGATAGCGTCATCGTTTGCGGGGATAACGTAGTCAACTTCATCGGGATCGCAGTTGGTGTCAACGATAGCAACGATGGGAATGTTCAGCTTGCGAGCTTCTGCAATTGCGTTGTGTTCCTTGCGGGGGTCAACAACGAACAGAGCGCCGGGGAGCTTGGTCATGGTCTTAACGCCACCCAGGTACTTTTCCAGCTTTTCCATTTCGCCCATCAGCTTGATAACTTCCTTCTTGGGCAGCATGTCGAAGGTGCCATCTTCCTGCATCTTCTTCAGCTGTGCCAGACGGTCGATACGAGTGCGCATGGTCTTGAAGTTGGTCAGCATGCCGCCCAGCCAACGTGCGTTGACGTAGTACATGCCGGAACGTTCAGCTTCTTCCTTAACGGTTTCAGCTGCCTGCTTCTTGGTGCCGACAAACAGAACGGTTTCGCCCTTTTCTGCCAGGCCGCGAACGAAGTTGTAAGCATCTTCCAGCTTGCCAACGGTCTTCTGCAGGTCAATGATGTGGATACCATTGCGTTCGCAGAAGATGTATTCATTCATCTTGGGGTTCCATCTGCGGGTCTGGTGACCGAAGTGAACACCGGCCTCCAGCAACTGTTTCATAGATACGACTGCCATTACAATTTTCCTCCTTATTTGTTAAACCTCCGGAGCCTTCGTATTTCTTACCCGGCCCTTTTGGGCTACACGGCGTGAAATCCGGTCCCCGTGTGTTATCGTAATGCTGAAATATGATACCAGAAATTGTTTCAAATTGCAAGATATTTTTTCTGTTTAATACAAAGAATTTTCATGTTTTTTGTGAATGTTTTTCTTGATTTGCGGGTCTGTTCCGTCTGTGCTGATGAGTATGGTGTCATCACCCATGCGTATGATACTTTCCCATGGGAAGATATAATCCATATCTCCCGGCAGCAGTCCCCAAAACCGTCTCGGGCCCGGTACAATGAAGGACAAGACCTTGCCTGTGTGTATGTCAAATTCCAAATCGGACACATATCCCAGTCGCTGACCTGTAGCGATGTTGATAACTTCCTTATAGTGCAGATCTCCAATACGCATAAACGATCCCTCCGATGCAGTTTATGCCGAGGGATCGTTGTTTATGTCATATATTGTTTTGCGTCAGATATGCTATGCGGGCGGATTCATAGTAATCGCCTCCGTGACAATCGTTGATGACGATTGCAGGGAAGTCTTCCACGTATAGCTTTCTTATTGCTTCTGTACCCAAGTCCTCAAAGGCAATCATTTCCGCTGATTTGATGCACCGAGTCAATAATGCTCCCGCGCCTCCGATGGCGGCTAAATATACCGCACTGTGGGTCTTTATGGCATCTTTGACCGTTTGACTGCGCTTGCCTTTGCCAATCATGACCGTTACACCGTTTGCAAGCAGCTGCGGGGTATAGGGGTCGCAACGCACAGATGTGGTCGGACCAGCAGAGCCCAGAGGCATATCATTTGCGGCGGGAGTGGGGCCTACATAATAGATCGCGGCATTTTCCAAAGGCATAGGCAGTTCAGACTGTTCATCCAGTAGTGCAACCAGTCGCTTGTGGGCGGCATCTCTGGCTGTGTAGATGATTCCGCTCAGCAGGACGCTGTCACCTGCACGCAACTGTGCGGCGGCTTCTTTGGTTAGGGGAAGACTGATTCGCTTTTTCATTATATAACCTCCGTTGCGTGCCGTGCACTGTGGCAGTTGAGGTTTACTGCGCAGGGGAGTCCCGCAATATGTGTGGGCATATACTCAATTGCTACAGACAGTGCGGTTGTTTGACCGCCGAGACCTTGAGGTCCGATGCCCAGCCGATTGATTTGCTCCAAGAGCTCCCGCTCCAGCTCCGCGTAAAAAGGATTGGGGCTGCAATGGTCTATATTTCGAAGCAGAGCCTTTTTGGCAAGCAGGGCTGCCTTATCAAACGTTCCGCCGATGCCAATCCCCACAGACAGGGGAGGGCAGGCGTTGGGGCCCGCGTTCTCCACGGTTTCCAATACAAAACGCTTGATGCCTTCCACGCCGTCGGCGGGCTTCAGCATGGCGATGCGGCTCATGTTTTCGCTTCCGAAGCCTTTGGGGGCCACTGTGATTTCAATTTTGTCTCCGGGAACGATGTCTGTATAGATCATAGCAGGCGTGTTGTCATTGGTGTTGATACGGTTCAGCGGGTCTTTTACTATAGATTTCCGCAGCAGACCTGTTGTATATCCTTCGGCTACCCCTGCGTGGATAGCTTCATAGAGGTTTCCGTTGATATGTACATCCTGCCCTACTTCAATAAATACACAAGCGGCACCTGTGTCCTGACAGAGTGGGATGCTGCCGTTGGTTTCGAAGTTTTCAATAATGACATCCAAAACATCCTTTGCGGTCGCCCATGTTTCATTTGCTCGGCAATCGTAAAGACGCTGCTTTACATCCCGGGGCAATTGGGTACAGGCCTGCATACAAAGCCTGGCAACGGTGTTTTTGATTTGCTCGGCAGATATTTCTCTCATATTTCTCATCTCCGCACTTTACAGTTTTGAACCTTGCTCGTATAATACACCTAATGAATTTGAATTGCAATGAAAGAAGGTTTTGTTATGACCATTGCGGAAAAAAGCTTGGCCTTACATTTTAATAAAAAAGGGAAAATCAGAGTGGAGTCTACGGTTCCTGTTAGAAATTCCGAGGACCTTTCCCTTGCGTATACTCCCGGAGTTGCGGCTCCTTGCTTGGAAATTCAGAAGGATGTTTCCAAGTCCTACGAGCTGACTGCCCGCGGCAATATGTGCTTGGTTGTTACCGACGGCAGTGCGGTGCTTGGCTTGGGGGACATCGGCCCCGAAGCGGGTATGCCTGTTATGGAGGGAAAGTGCGTTCTGTTTAAGGAACTGGGGGGAGTTGATGCATTTCCTTTGTGTGTGAAAACAAAAGACGTGGATGAGTTTGTAAATACTGTGTATTTGATCTCAGGTTCCTTTGGTGGAATCAACTTAGAGGACATTTCCGCGCCCCGCTGCTTTGAAATTGAGGAAAAGCTCAAGGAGAAGTGCGATATTCCCGTGTTCCATGACGATCAGCACGGCACCGCCATTACCATGCTTGCGGGGCTTACCAATGCTGCAAAGCTTGTGGGGAAGGAATTGTCGGAGCTTAAGGTGATTCTCAACGGTGCGGGTGCTGCGGCCACAGCCATTGCCATGCTGCTCCATGAAGCGGGGATCAAGGACATTACCGTTTGCGACCGTAGCGGACTGATTTATCAAGGCCGTGAGGGCTTGAATCCCGCAAAAGCAAAGCTGGCGGAAATCACCAATCCTCGTATGATAAAGGGGAGTCTGGCAGATGGCGTTCGGGATGCCGATGCATTTATCGGTGTTTCCGCACCGGGCGTATTGACACCCGAAATGGTACGTACCATGGCAAAGGATCCCATTGTCTTTGCCTGTGCCAATCCCACTCCCGAAATTTACCCCGATGACGCGAAGCTGGGCGGGGCTGCGGTTGTTGCAACGGGCAGAAGCGACTATCCCAATCAGCTGAACAATGCACTTGTGTTTCCCGGTCTGTTCAGAGGTACTTTCGATGTGCGAGCCAAGGAAATCAATCTGCCTATGAAGCTTGCTGCCGCCAATGCCCTTGCAGAGCTGGTGGGAGAGGCGCTGTGTGCGGATTACATTCTTCCTCCGGTATTCGACCATCGCGTTCCGCAAGCCATTGCTCTGGCTGTGGCACAGGCGGCACGTGACAGTGGGGTAGCTTCTATTTGAGTTATGAGGACACACTCTTTTTGATGCGGGCAATGGCGTTCTTTTCCAATCGGGATACCTGTGCTTGAGAGATGCCGATTTCGTTTGCCACCTCCATTTGGGTGTGCCCATCCACATAACGCATGGCTAAGATCCTTTTTTCTCTGGGTTCCAGATGCTGCATTGCATCATTCAGAGCGATTTTTTCCAGCCAGTGGTCGTCGGTGTCTTGTGTGTCGCAAATATGGTCCATAATGCTTACATGGTCGCCGTTCTCAGAAAATATGGGCTCATTTAAGGAAATGGTATCGGCGATTGCTTCCATTGCAAAAACGATATCCTCTCGTTTGATGGATAGGATCTCAGCCAGCTCATCCTCTGTGGGCTCCTTCCCGTTGTCGCTGATATATTTCTCTTTTGCCTGCAATACCCGATAGGCCGTATCTCTGAGACTGCGGCTGACACGAATTGCCGACGCATCCCGCAGATACCGTCTGATCTCACCGATGATCATAGGAACACCGTATGTGCTGAATCGCACGTTGTGGGCTTCCAAATCAAAATTGTCAATAGCTTTGATCAGACCGATACATCCTACTTGAAACAGGTCGTCGGCATTTTCACCCCGACCTGTAAATCGCTGAATGACGGATAAAACCAGGCGAAGATTTCCGGAAATCAGCATTTCACGTGCTTCCATATCGCCGTCCCTGCACTTTTGAAGCAATTGTCTGGTTTCCTCGTGTTTCAAAACAGGCAGCTTTGCGGTATTGACTCCACTGACTTCAACTTTAAAATGCATGGTTCCTACCTCCCAATGAAGGTAGTTTTGCCTCGGGGGAGAAATTTGATACAAAAGAAAATTTTTGAAAAAATTATGCAAAAAGTTCTTGACTTTTTTGTGTATAACTGTTATTATACCAGAGCGCTCCGGAGACAGCAGGGGGCAAGCACGAAAGTGTGGAGCCGTAAGTCCTGCCGAGGAAACAATTTTGGTTTGTTTACAAGTCTCCGTATGCTTATGCATAGGGAGATTTTTCTTTTTGGGCGCGATAACTCTCACGGAGGTGAAAATCAATGCCTAACGCAAAAGTTCTCAGTGAAAAGCAGGCTATCGTAGAAGCTCTGACTGAACGTCTGCAGAATGCTTCCGCTGGTATTGTCATCGACTACAAGGGTATCACCGTTGCCGAAGACACTCAGCTGCGTGCAAATATGCGCAAGGAAGAAGTAGATTACAGTGTTGTTAAGAACACTCTGCTGCGCTTTGCTGCTAAGAATGTTGGTCTGGACGATCTGGATTCCGTTCTGAACGGTACCACTTCTCTGGCTACCACTTCTGCTGACCCCATTGCTCCTTTCCGCATCGTCAAGGAATTTACTTCCAAGCTGCCTAAGGATAGCAATAAGTTCGTGGTTAAGGCTGCTTTCATGGATGGCAAGATGCTGTCTGAGTCTGAAGTCACTGAAATCGCTGCACTGCCCTCTAAGGACGCTCTGTACGGCAAGGTCCTGGGCACCATGCTGGCACCCATCACTAGCCTGGCTGTAGTTCTCGGCCAGATCCTGGAGCAGAAGGGCGGTTCTCTGGAAACCGAATCTGCTGAAGCTGCTGAATAATCGGCAAACGACACTATTAAATGGAGGAAATTAAAATGGCATCCGAAAAGATCAATGCTCTTATTGAAGAAATCAAGGTTCTGACCGTTCTGGAACTGTCCGAACTGGTACACGCTCTGGAAGACACCTTCGGTGTATCCGCTGCTGCTGCTGTTGCAGGCCCCGCTACCGGTGCTGTTGCAGAAGTTGTTGAAGAAAAGACCGAATTCGACGTAATTCTGGCTGAAGTTGGCGCAGAAAAGATCAAGGTTATCAAGGAAGTTCGCGCTCTGACCGGTCTGGGTCTGGCTGAAGCTAAGGCTAAGGTTGAATCCGCTCCCACCGCTCTGAAGGAAGCTGTTTCCAAGGAAGACGCTGAAGCTATCAAGGCTAAGCTGGAAGCTGTTGGCGCTAAGGTTGAAATCAAGTAATTTCACTTTAACTCAAAACATTAGAAGCAGACATCCGATTGGATGTCTGCTCAGACTGTAGACAAACCCGACTTACGAAGCACCGTAAGTCGGGTTTTGGCGTAAATATGGAAAAAGCGAGCGAAATAATGCGGCAAATGTAGGGGATTGCCACCGTACATTTGCTAATTTTTTAAGATTTTGGCATGC
>JAFQDR010000191.1 GCA_017415945.1 Oscillospiraceae bacterium | reverse complement strand
GGGCAGTATATGGGGAAGCTCCCCCATTTTCCGTGTTTCGTGGGCAAGACACGATAAATCTCAGCAAAAGACTTGATTTTTTCCGGAAAACATGGTAGAATTAAAGATAGACCTATGAATCCCGAAAGGAGTGCGGTTTTATGAAATTCAGCAAAATGCACGGTCTTGGCAATGACTATGTCTATGTCAACGGCTTTACCGAGTACGTCCCGTTCCCTGAGCCTGTGTCCATGTTCATCAGCGACCGCCGGTTCGGCATCGGTGCGGATGGTCTCATCCTCATCCTGCCGTCGGAAGTGGCAGACTGCCGTATGCGTATGTTCAATGCGGACGGCTCCGAGGGCATGATGTGCGGCAATGGCATCCGCTGTGTCGGCAAATATGCCTATGACCACGGCATCGTGCAGAAGGAACAGCTCTCCGTGGAAACCAAGTCCGGGATCAAATACATCACCCTCAGGACATCGGACGGCGTTGCCACCGATGCCACGGTCGATATGGGCAAGGCCATTCTGAAGCCCGCCGACATTCCCGTGAAGGCAGAAGGGGAGACCTTCGTGCAGCAGCCGCTTTCCGTCTGCGGCAGCGAGTACACGGTTACCTGCGTTTCCATGGGCAATCCCCACTGCATTGTCTTCACGCAGGAGGATCCCATGCAGATGAAGCTGGAGGAGATCGGCCCGCATTTTGAGCACCATGCGCTCTTCCCCGAGCGCATCAACACCGAATTTGTGCAGGTGCTCGATGACACCCACCTGTTCATGCGTGTCTGGGAGCGGGGCAGCGGCGAGACCTTTGCCTGCGGTACGGGTGCATGTGCCACAGTTGTGGCGGCCGTTCTGAACGGCTTCTGCAAGCAGGACACCGAGATTACAGTCAGCCTGCGCGGCGGCGATCTGAAAATCACATGGCAGTCCGACGGCCGTGTCATGATGACGGGGCCTGCCACCCATGTTTTTGACGGTGAGATCGACATTTCACAGATTCCCTGTCCCCTCAGCGAATGAGCGGGCAAACATACATCAAAGGAGTAAAACTATGGTAAAGATCAATGAAAATTTCCTGAAGCTCGAAAAGAACTATCTGTTCATCAACATCGCCAAGAAGGTCGATGCCTTCAAGGCTGCCAATCCCGATGCTGCACTCATCCGCATGGGCATCGGCGATGTGACCCTGCCTCTGGCTCCGGTTGTTGTGGAGGCCATGAAGAAGGGCGCCGATGAAATGGGCGTGAAGGAGACCTTCAAGGGCTATGAGGACAGCGGTGCCGGCTATGATTTCCTGAAGAATGCCATTGCCGACTATTACAAGAGCTTTGGTGCGGATGTTTCTGCGGATGAGATCCGTGTGAATGACGGTGCCAAGAGCGACTGCGGCAACATCGTTGACATTTTCGGCGATGACAATGTGGTACTCATCACCGATCCCGCCTATCCCGTATATGTGGACAGCAACCGCATGAGCGGCCGCAAGGTGATCTTTGCCGATTCGAATGAAGAGAACGGCTTTGCCGCAATGCCCGATGACAGCGTGCATGCCGATCTGATTTATCTCTGCTCTCCGAACAATCCGACCGGTTCTGTTTACACCAAGGAGCAGCTGGCAGAATGGGTGGCCTATGCAAAGCGTCACGAGTCCATCATCATTTTCGATGCAGCCTATGAGGCATTCATCACCGATCCCGCACTGCCCAGAAGCATCTTCCAGATCGAGGGTGCCAAGGAGTGCGCAATCGAGATGTGCTCCCTGTCCAAGACAGCGGGCTTCACAGGCGTACGCTGCGGCTACACAGTCGTACCGGAGGCACTGAAGGTGAAGGCATCCGACGGCACAGAGGTGAGCATTGCACAGCTCTGGGGACGCCGTCAGGGCACCAAGTTCAATGGTGTATCCTATCCCGTACAGTGCGCTGCGGCAGCTGTCTTCACAGAAGAGGGTCAGAAGCAGATCAAGGAGAACATCCGTTACTATCAGGAGAATGCCAAGATCATTGCCGAGACCATGGAATCCCTTGGCATCAAGTACACCGGCGGTGTGAACTCTCCCTACATCTGGTTCAAGTGTCCGGATGGCATGGGCAGCTGGGAATTCTTTGACAAGATGCTCGCTGAGATTGCAGTTGTCGGCACACCGGGCGAGGGCTTTGGCAAGAATGGCGATGGCTGGTTCCGTCTGACGGCGTTCGGTGATCGTGACAATACGATTGAAGCAATGCGCCGCTTCAAGGAGATGCTGAGCAAGTAATGCAGGAAGCAGGGGCTATGCGCCCCTGCTTTTTTGGTGCACCGGAGGGGCCATGCACTCACGGAGGGCGCTGCCCTCCATTCCTGCATGGCTTAGCCCAATCCCCCCTGCCCCCCTTCCCCACGGGGAAGGGGGG
>JAFQDR010000190.1 GCA_017415945.1 Oscillospiraceae bacterium | reverse complement strand
GGGAGCTGGCAGACACGAGGAACGAGGGTCTGACTGAGAGGGTACAACAGTTAGAGCAAATGTAGGCACGAAAGGTGTTCGGGTGGTTTATATGACAACTGGCATTGTCAAATCCATTTCCATCGTAGGGACCGTCGCCCAGCCTAAGTTAAGCGGTAAGAACTTAGGCAGACCCCATGCTACGCATATGGGGCCTCGACGGTCCGTGGCCCAAAGGGAAGATTGCCGATGGATATACCCATTGCATAATGTTCAAGTTCGGTATTGCGGACCGTCGGGGACGACGGTCCCTACGGGGGCTGTGAATTCCGGTGCGATGGTGGACGGTACTTATGATTTATTCAAAGTCAATTACAGATACCTCATAGGCTGTTTTTTGCACGGGCACACCGTCCTCCGTTTTGATGTATTGTCTGCTTTGAAATCTGCCGCTGACCGTAAGAGTTGTTCCCACGGGCTTTGCCGCAATTGCCCGCGCATTTTGTCCCCATGCGATACAGGGAATGTAGTCACTTCTGCCGTATTTGCGATTGATGGCCAGCATGAAATCACTGATCTCTCTGCCCAATGGGGTTTTCCGCAGAGTGGGAGGCTTGCAGATCGTTCCCCGCAGAAGGATATCGTTTCGCTCCTCACAGGCTTCTGCAATGATATCCCGTGCAAACAGGCTGACTACCAGCTTTGCACCCTCACCGCTTTTATTGTTGAAGGAACGGAGCTGCCCGAAAATATGTAGATGCTCCCGCTCCTTTAGTGTAAGACCATGCAGCAGCTTTTCCCGTATGAGCACATTGAGAATATCATCCGTTCCCGACAGCCGCTGTACGGCCACTGCTGCCTTAAAGAATTGTTCGCCGCGGCTTTCGTGGGATAGACAGGGACCTTGTACCAATGTTCCGCTGATTTCCGCATAATTGTTGTTGATCGCTTCGTCCATAGTTCACCTCCGGTATGACAGCTTCCTATGGAAACTGCCTGCAACATCCTATTCGGATTTTCCGTAGGATATGCGGGCAGCGGCTTGAAAGCGGTGGAGGATTCATGTATAATGGATGCAAATCCAAATGCTTGAAAGGATGAACCTTATGGAACTGAAAGAAATTCTGGAAAAGTGTGACCATACTCTGCTGCGTGTGGATGCCACTGCGGAAGAAATTCGTAAGCTGTGCGATGAAGGCATGAAGTACAACTGCGCAAGCGTTTGCATTCCCGCCGCCCATGTTGCGGGGGCAAAGCGTTATGTTGGAGATAAGCTGGCCATCTGCACTGTGATCGGATTCCCCAATGGCTACTCTACCTCTGCGGTAAAGGCCTATGAGGCTGCGGATGCGGTAAAGAACGGTGCCGATGAAATTGATATGGTCATCAATCTGGGCATGGTCAAGGATCGCTGCTGGGATCTGGTGGCCGAGGATATCAAGGCTGTTCGCGCCGCTACGGAAGGCAAGATCCTGAAGGTCATCATTGAAACCTGCCTGCTGACGGAAGAAGAAAAAATCAAGCTGTGCCAAGTGGTTTCCGAAACAGGCGCAGACTACATTAAGACCTCTACGGGCTTCTCCAAGTCCGGTGCCACCCGTGAGGACGTTGCGCTCATGCGCAAGTACAGCGCACCTCATCTGAAGGTAAAGGCTGCGGGCGGAATTTCCTCCCTGCAGGATGCGGAGGATATGATCGCTCTGGGTGCTGACCGTCTGGGTACCAGCCGTATTGTGAAGATCGCATCCGCACAGGATACCTCTGACTGCACTTACTGATGCAATAGGGAATACAGCTTCCCGCATAACCAAATACCCGGGACAGATAGCGCAAGCCACATTGCGGTGTAGGCAGGGCATATCTGTCCCATTAAATTGTATGCCCGGGAGGAATAGTCCCAGATATGCCAGTTCAGGTGCAGGTTGAAGAATACCCCGCACAGGAATTCCACGGTGGTGATCACCGCTGCGGACAGTACCCATTTCTGCCAAAGGGGATAGGCGGCGCGGTTGGCGATGGCATACATGATGGTCATGCAGATGCCTCCCGCCAAAAGCATGGACCAGTGGGTCCAGCCACGGGAAAGCATCTCTATTGTGCCGTATATGGCGGCACCGGATAAGAAGACGGCGGAAAGTTCAAGCATATGGAAAAAATCACCTCGGAGTATAGCATACCCAACAAAAACAGGAATAATAATTTTTATAAAACGAATAAAATATGCTTGACATTTCTATGATGTACTGGTACAATAATCGAGCAAAACAAAGCAGGACCATCCTCACCCGGCGACTCAAGGCCAGTCCGGGTCAATAAATTCAAGTGATTCCCAAGGGGTATCGCTGTGTGTTTATGCGTGGATTGTTCTGTCCGCGCTATTTTTTTTGGAGGTGTTTAGTCATCGCTAACGAAGTCAATATGATCAATGATGAGATCCAGGAGAAGGAAATCCGCCTGATCGGTTCCGACGGGGAACAGATGGGTCTGATGAGTTCTGCTGAAGCTCAGAAAATTGCCGATGAACAGGATCTGGACCTTGTTATGATTTCTCCCAACGCCAAGCCCCCTGTCTGCAAGATCATGGATTACGGCAAGTACCGTTTCGAGCAGAACAAGAAGGTTAAGGAAGCTAAGAAAAATCAGCATGTAATGGATGTGAAGGAAATTCGCATGTCCCCCGGCATCGGTGAAAATGACTTCAACACCAAGCTGAAAAATGGCCAGCAGTTCTTGGCCGACGGCGACCGTGTGAAGGTCACCGTGCGTTTCCGCGGCAGAGAAATGGCACATACCAACCTCGGCGAAAAGCTGCTGCGTGATTTTGCGGCAAAGTGCACCGACGTTGCC
>JAFQDR010000189.1 GCA_017415945.1 Oscillospiraceae bacterium | reverse complement strand
CCCCACTTTGTATGTACGGAACCATTCCGCTTGCCGCATCGTTTTCCGAAAAAGGGATGCGGCAGGACTGGCTTGCCTCGTTTATGATGGCATCCATCCTGCTCAATCCCCAGCTTATCATGTACAGTACCGCTCTTGGTACAAAGCTCGTTCTGATCCGCGTGATTACCTGTTTTCTGTGCGGTATTGCGGCGGGGCTGTGCGTTCACTTTTTCTATCGCGGCAAGGACTTTTTCAATTTCAGCGGATTTTCTGCACCGAAAAACAAAGATACCGATCCGAATCTGCTTCTGCGGTTTCTGAAAAATCTGTGGCGCAACATCAAGGCAACGGGACTGTACTTCCTGCTGGGCATTCTGTTGTCCGCACTGTTTCAGCGGTATGTTCCCGCCGATGCCTTTGCCAGCCTGTTCGGAGAAAACGAGGGCTTTGGCGTACTGATGGCGGCAACCATCGGTGTTCCGCTGTACGTCTGCGGCGGCGGTACGATTCCGCTGCTTCAGCAATGGCTCTGGGACGGCATGAGCATCGGGGCGGCGACCTCCTTTATGATTACCGGTCCGTCCACCAAAATCACCAATCTGGGTGCGCTGAAAATTGTTCTCGGTGCAAAACGATTCTTCCTGTATCTTGCGTTTGTCATCGTATTCTCGCTGGTATGCGGATGGATCGTCAATATTTTTTGATAATAAGGAGTTCCATGAAATCAATGATTAAAAGAATTTTTACCTTTCTTCTCGCTGGTGTTCTTCTGCTTGCCTGTGTCGGATGTTCCGACAATAACAGCAATACGGATGGCAGCGCGACACAAAACAACAGCACAACCAACAATGAACAGCAACCGGACAATCCGGAAAATCCCATAGATACTTCCACTTCTTCCGCGGGTGAAGATGGGGATGGAGAGGTTTTGATCGTCTATTTCTCCAACTCCGGCAACACACATAAGCTCACAGAAATGATTACAGCAGAGTTTGAAGCCGATACACTTCGTCTTACTCCTGCCGATCCTTACGAATGGGAAAACCTCTTTGAGCGTGCGCAGGATGAGCTGAACGACGGCATCCGTCCGGAACTGACCGGTCTGCCCGAAGCGGATGTGATCGCGCAGTATGATACTATTCTCCTCGGTTTCCCGATCTGGTGGTATGACCTGCCCATGCCCGTATGGACATTCCTTGAAGCATACGATCTTTCGGGCAAGACAATTATTCCGTACTTTACGCATAATGGCAGCACCGGCGGCGCATCCAGTCTTGATACCATTGAAAAGCTTTGCCCAAATTCTACCGTCAGAAGTGATGACGCGCTTTCTCTGTGGGGGAATCGTGTCGGTGAATCCGAGACGGAAGTGAAAGAATGGCTTGACGGTCTGGGGCTGACGAAATGATAAGGCGTATATTTGCTGTTCTGCTGACAGCAGTAATGTTTTGTATGCTGTTTTCCTCCTGTGTGGCAGAAGATACGCCAACTGGAGACAGCACGAATCCATCAACATCAAGTACGCCAAGCATATCGGATACAGATACTCCGACTCTGCCAAATGATGGGGATACAATCGAACCTGTCATTCCGGATGCGCTAATAGAAATTCCGAGTGAGTATTTTTCTGCCGCCGACGAGCAAGGAACTCTGGTGGAGTTGACCTATGACACTTGGGAATCCAAAACCTATGAGCAAAAAAACACCAAGCTGACCAAGCGTGCCATCGTTTATCTGCCGTACGGCTATGATGAAAGCAAGGAATACAACACCTTCTACTATATGCATGGCGGTTGGGGCAATGAGACTACGCAGATGGGCACACCCGAACGTCCGTCTGGCTTCAAGAATGTTATCGACCATGCCATTCAGAACGGTGAAATTGAGCCGATGATCGTGGTATGTCCCACCTACAACAACGAAAACCCCGACGACAGTGCAAACTACACCCTTGCGTTCTATACGCTGACTGTCAATTACCACAACGAGCTGGTAAACGACCTCATTCCTGCCGTGGACAGCACCTACGCTACCATCCCCGACCGTGATCACAGAGCCTTCGGCGGTTTTTCTATGGGTTCTGTCACAACGTGGTACACCTTTGTCAACTGCCTTGACGAATTTCGTTATTTTATCCCATCCAGCGGTGCGATGGATTACCAAGGCGACGATGTGGATGCGGCTGTTACCGCGTCGGGACACGCTCCCGAAGACTTCTTCATCTTTGCCTGCACGGGAACAGATGACTTTGAGTACCGCAACTTCACAAATCAGATCGAAGGAATGCTGGGTATGCCAAGTGGGAACTTTGTGGAGGGGAAAAACCTTGTGTTTTATGTAAAAGAAGGTTATTCTCACAGCGGTATTGCTGCTACGGAATATACCTATAACGGACTTCTTTCCATTTGGAGCAAAGGTAACGATGTACCGAACACAAGCAATCCTTATACTTCTGACTCTAAAATATCCGATGTAGTGAACGACCCCGTATTCGGTGACTACGGAAGATTGATCTTTCCCGTAGACGAGGGCTATTACAGCGGTGAAACCCTTACTGACCTTCGCCTTACATGGTACTCGAATATCGACGTAAATAAGACGGTGGAGATCGTCAATTATATGAAAAGTCAAGCGCAAAACGGGAATGTGATCTTCTATGACATCTACACCGATGCGGAAAAATCCGCCGATCCAGACAAAGCGGATACGGGCTTGTTCTTCTTCAAGGGGGACAAAGATGCGCCCTTTGCCGTATGTAATGCAGGCGGCGGTTTTGCCTACGTCGGTGCGATGCACGATAGCTTTCCACACGCACTGGAGCTTTCAAAGAAGGGGTACAACGCATTTGCTTTGATCTACCGTCCCGGAGCGCAAACCGCCTGTGAGGACTTGGCAAGAGCCATCAGCTTCATTTTTAAGAACGCTGATAAACTCGGTGTCAGCACTGACTGCTATTCTGTCTGGGGCGGTTCGGCAGGTGCACGAATGGCGGCATATCTCGGTACATACGGACCGGCAGGCTTTGGCGGCGACGATTTACCAAAACCGGGAACTGTTATCATGCAATATACGGGACACAGCGAATACAGCGAGGAAGATCCCCCAACCTTTGTTTGTGTCGGCAAGAGCGACGGTATTGCAAATTGGCAGACCATGCAACGGAGGATTGACGCAATGACTGCGCTCGGTATTTCCACTGAATTTCATGCCTACGACGGACTCGGACACGGCTTTGGTCTCGGTACAGGAACGGTTGCCGATGGGTGGCTTGATCTTGCTGTGAATTTTTGGGAAGAACAAATGCAATAATATTGAGCATTAGAAAGAAAAAGTGCCGCCCATCGGTCTGATGACCGGTGGGCGGCATTACGTTAATCTATCAATCTATGTTCTGAATTGTCTTTGATGTACATTTCCAATTCGCCGCTGAATATCAACTGTGCATATTCGAGTGGTTTGTTATAAATAAGCCAATCCAACTCCGACCGCTGATACATATTGTCGGCTACTTCGTTCTCAACGGCGATAGTATCAATCGCAATTATACTGCCATCGGTGAATTTCAGTTCCACGCAGCAGTTATCGAAGTTATATTCGCAGGATACAAGGCGTTTCATAGGGTTTTACCTCCAAAATTATATTGTTTGGAAGTAATGTAAGCGTGGGTTTTAGTGTGGTATCTTTAAGTTTGGGAAACCCCGTTTTCCCATTTGCTGACTGCCTGTGCGGTAACTCCAAGCTGTTCGGCAAGTTCTTCCTGGGTGAAATTTTTTTCTTTCCGCAGTCTGCGGATGATCATTCCAATGGTTTCGTTCATGGGATTCTCCTTATGTCCGATTTCGGTACCGTGTATACAGTATACTATGTTTTCCGCAGAATGTACAGCGAGACAAAAGAAACCGGAGTCCAACGCTCCGTTGAAAAAGGGAGACAGCGTACACCATCTCCCCTATAGGTTTCATTTCATTCAGTCCGCAATATCCGCTTCTGCTACACGAACCACAAGGCTGGTACCGTAGGGATACCCGGTGGCGTTCATCACGAAGCTGTTTTCGTCCTGACGGAAGTCCAGTGCTTCGTCGTTGTCCACCCAGTGCAGATTGGAAATGGTGCCCTTCACGCCGGTAAAGCTCTTTTCGCCGGCAGCACCGCCTTCCACGGTTACATTGTTGTCCCCGGTTACGGACAGGTCGTGTACATAGAAGTACATCTTATTGCCGTCACGGAGCGCAAAGTTCTTGCCGGTGCCCACTACGCCGCAGGGCTTTGCTTTATAGATGGACTGGCCTACCGCACGGATCCAGTCGCCGATGCCTTCCATCAGAGCGGCCTGCATGGTGGTGATTTCGCCTTCTGCGTTGGGACCTACGTTCAGCAGGTAGTTGGCGCCTACTTTCCGGCAGGCACAAAGGGTTTCGATCAGGTGGGGCAGGGACTTGTAGTTCATATCCTTGGCGCCGT
>JAFQDR010000002.1 GCA_017415945.1 Oscillospiraceae bacterium | reverse complement strand
GTGTTCTGCTGCAACAAGAAGTTTGGCTGGGGTTGGGATAATTTCATTGCTGAAGCCAATACCGGTAAGGGTTTGAAGGTTCAGCAGTGGATGAAGCCTATCTTCTGCTATGTTGTTCCCCTTGCGATTATGGTCATTTATGTAATGGGTCTGATCAACTTCTCTTGGAAGTAACATTATAAAAGCATGAACCGACACGGAGTTTTTCTGTGTCGGTTTTCTTTATGCTTGTATTGAATATGATGTATGGGGTGATGTATTTGAAGATAATTCCATACAATCGTGACTTGGCAGCAGCTTATGCGAGACGCTGGGCATTGGGCAGAAATCCTGCGTATTTTGATTTTCAAGGCATTGGCGGGGACTGTACGAATTTTGTGTCCCAGTGTATTTACGCAGGAACAGGGATTATGAACTACACACCGGAATTTGGATGGTTTTACCGTTCTCCGAACCACAGAACCCCATCCTGGACAGGTGTAGAGTATCTGTATCGTTTTTTGACGGAGAATCAGTCGGTGGGGCCATACGGAAGTGTGTGCGAGCTCTCACAAGTGCAGAGGGGGGATGTGATTCAATTGGGAGATCGGGAAGGTGATTACTATCACTCATTGTTTGCGCTGCATGGGTACCCCAATATACGGGTGGCTGCTCACAGTGGGGATGCACTGAACCGTTCGCTGACATCTTATGTGTATGGTACAGTGCGGTGTATTCATTTGCTTGGTGCCCGTACATGGAGCTGAGCGATAGAATGCTTTGTATATTTGCCGATCGAACAGAATTAAAGGCATCTATTTCGCTGCAAATGCCCTGTTATCTCACATATGTTCGTGATAATATAAAGCTACAGTTAAAGAAGGGACGTGAGTGAAATGTCGCCGAAGGAAAGAATATATACGATCCGCTTATTGGAGCGGTTTAGTGAGCATTCTGAGTTTTTTGACCAAATCGGAGTGAGTATTGAGTTCCGTAATGATACTGTAGGAACAGTGAACGATCATACCAAGGATTGATTTGATAGGAAAGGATGAGTAATATGTACCAAATCAATAATTTTACCAACAATGACGATGTCCGTATTCTGAATTCCCTCGGTGCATTTACCGTTGTGGAATATACGAAGGATTTGAGTGTATCTCCCGAAACGGCAGCTCTTGCGTACTACTGCAATGCTATGAATGTTCGTAAACGTCAGGTGATCTGCGATGTAAGTAAGTCGCCCATTACCACCCAGTCCGGTGCTATGCAGTGGACAGTGGGTGATGTCAATGCTACCACAGGCGTAAAGGGGGTCGGCGATTTGTTTGGCAAGGCTCTTCGGGGCAGCGTAACAGGGGAATCCGCCATTAAGCCCGAGTATAAGGGTACAGGCACATTGGTGCTGGAGCCTACCTACAAGCATATTCTGCTGATCGATGTTGCGGACTGGAACGGCTCCATTGTTCTGGATGATGGTTTGTTCCTTGCCTGCGAATCCACCTTGAAGCATAAAGCGGTTATGCGCTCCAACTTCTCCTCTGCAGTAGCGGGGAATGAGGGCCTGTTTAATCTGGGGATCACCGGGAAGGGAATTCTGTGTCTGGAGTCCTTCTGCCCTAAGGAAGAACTCATTGAGATCACTCTCCACAACGATGTGCTGAAGGTGGACGGCAACATGGCCATTGCATGGAGCGGCAGCCTGAACTTCACTGTAGAACGCAGTGGCAAATCTCTGGTTGGATCTGCGGCATCGGGAGAAGGCTTGGTGAATGTGTATCGAGGAACCGGTAAGGTTTTGCTTGCACCTGTTCGCGATCGTGCGAGCTTCTAAAGAAAATCCTCTCTGTGTTTTACAGAGAGGAAATTTTTATAACGGGATATTTGCGCCAAAGCAGGATGCCGATGGCAGCGGTGAGCAGCTCTGTTGCGGTAATGGTAATCCAAATACCGTTGATGCCAAAAAGCTGTGACAGTACAAAGGCGGCGGGCAGTACGATGAGCAGGCCTCTCAGCAGGGACACAATGTGTGCGGGAAAGGCTTTTTCTGCAGCAGTGAAGATTGCGCAGAGGATGATGTTGAATGCTGTAAAGGGCAGAGCGGTGAAGTATAGCTGAATGCCGCTCTCACCCAGGGCTTGAAGCAAAGTGTCGGTTTCGCTGTTGAACAGAGTGACAATGGGAGCGGAATTGATAGAAAGCATTGCGTATAGAATAATAGAAATCAATGCGCCGCTGCGTAAAGAATAACGAATGTAGTCACGCATCAGATTATAGTCGTTTGCGCTGTGGGCTTCGCTGACCAAGGGCTGCACTCCCTGGGCAAGTCCTGTGAATACAGCAGTGGTGACCAGTGCGATGTTTGCGATGATACCATATGCGGCGACTCCGATATTTCCGCTTTGTTTCATAATCAATAGATTGAATACGATCATAACGATCCCGGCCGATACTTCGATCACAAGAGACGGAAAACCCAAAATCAAAAGGTCTTTGATGATCGTACGGTCTGTCCCACAGCGAACAAAATGAAATTCACAATGCTTGCTGAGAACATGGCGGGAAAGAATCAGCATACTGACCATAGGGGCGATGCCTGTTGCCAGTACAGCGCCAAAGATCCCCATTTGCATGGGAAAGATGAAGATATAGTCCAAGAGGATATTGGCGAGGCTCCCCGCTATCATGGCTGTCATGGCGAGGGAGGGATTCCCGTCACCCCGCACATAGGCAAGAAGCTGTTCATTTGTAATGAAAAAGGGAGAAAAAATCAAAATGACCCTTAGGTATGTATGGGTCATATCATATAAAGCTGCATCTGCCTTCAGCAAATGGGTCAGCTCTCGAGAGAGGAACAGTCCGCAGCCTAAAAAGATTAAGGCGAGCACGAACCCCGCTTTCATACCGATTGTGAAAACCGTGTTTGCTCGATGCTGCTCACCCTGACATTTGGCGATAACGAATTTGGCGGAACCGCCTGTCCCCAGCATGAGGGCACAGCCGTGGATGAAGCTGTAGATCGGAATGGCAAGGTTCAGGGCGGCCAAGCCGTCGGCTCCAATACCATTTGCAATGAAAAAAGTGTCGGCGAGGATATAGCAGGAGATCCCAAGCATTCCGGCAATATTCAATGAAGCGTATTTGAAAAAACGTTTGTAGGATGTGTTCATATTTCTCTCCAAAAAAAGAAACGCCGGAGCTCGTATCTGCAAAGGCCTAACGATACGATATCCAACGCTGTGCGTGTGTTACCCGGCGGCAACTATTGTTGGTATGATAACATATTACTGTATTTTTGTCAAAGTATGTGATGTTAATGAATTGTTTATTTGACACCATAGGTGCGCTATGCTAACATGGTAGCTGTGTAATTGTGCGGAAGGATGAGAAAACTTGTTCGGTTATGTAGCAGCTAACCCCAAAATGATGACGGATGAGGAACTGCATCGATATCGCAGTGCTTATTGTGGGCTGTGCAGGTGCCTCGGCACTCGTCACGGGCAGCTGACTCGGCTTTCTTTGTCTTATGATATGACATTCCTTGCCCTGTTTTTGGGGGCAATGTATGAGCCTGAGGAAGATGTGGAGCTGTTTTGGTGTCCCGTCCATCCGAAAGGCAAGCATGGGAGCTTGATTACACCTTATACGGAGTATGCGGCGGACATGAATGTCTTGCTGGCGTATTTGAACTGTTTGGATAACTGGAAGGATGACAAGGACCTTGCGGCCTTGGGAGAGTCGCTGGTTTTTCGAAATGGCGATGAATGTGCCCAGCATCGATATCCCCCCCAAGC
>JAFQDR010000188.1 GCA_017415945.1 Oscillospiraceae bacterium | reverse complement strand
ATTTAACCCATCAATTAACCCATTCGGGGATTTTAACCCCTATTTAACCCATATAAACGAGTATAGGTTAGGTCAGATTGCGTCAAACCATATCAAAAGGAAAAACCCCGGAATTGCGATAATTCCGGGGTTTTGAGTGCTTTTGCGGTATAAAAAGTACAGTTTAGCGCTTGCTGAACTGGGGAGCGCGACGTGCAGCCTTCAGGCCGTACTTCTTAAAGTCATACGGAATAAATCCTTGTTTTATTAGGGGTTCAGAGGTTTGTTTTGAAATTGAACCTCAAATTGAACCTCAAATTGGTGCATCGCCAAACGCTCTCGAAACCTTCGATATCAAGTCCTTGGGTTGATTATACGTTAAGTGCGCATAGATGTCCAGTGTGATGCGGGCGTGTTCGTGGCCTGCGAGGGCCTGCACTGTCTTTACGTCCACACCTGCCAGCAGCAGGTTCGTGATGTAAGTATGGCGGAGCTGGTGGGGGTTCACGTGGAAGTCGATGCTGTAAATCACATCGCGGTTATGGGCTGCGGCTTTACCCAGTTCGGGGGTGACTGTATGCTTGATCCGCTCTCCGTTGACGTATCGGTAGTAGTGCCGTTCCTTGGTGGAGCGGGTGGTGACGTATGCCCAGAGCCGCTTCCACTGAGTTCCCGACAGGGGCCCTCCGTCGCTGTTGGCGATCACATAATCGGAGCGGGATGTTTTCTTGACGTCACGCAAACATTCCACCAGCTGCGGGGGAATGGGGATTGTCCGTCTGGATGCCTTGGTTTTCAGCTGGTCCAGAATCACGGGTCGATTGTGCTCCGTATGCCAGGCGCGGCGGACTGTGATGTGCGGGGCTTCATCATCTAAGAACACACAGTCCCACTGCAAGGCAAGTGCTTCTTCACGGCGCAGGCCTGCGTACAGACAGAGCATGATGAACGGGTAGGGGGGAAGCCCTCTGACCGCATCCAGCAGGATTGTGACCTGCTCGTTTGTGAGCGCGGTCTTTTCCTTTGTTGGAGTACCGCCCTTGGGGTTCAGCTCCTCACAGGGGGAACGGTCGATGACATTGCTTTTGTATGCGGATTCGAAGATTCTCTTGTACAGCATTTGCACCGATCGGTAGATGGATGCTGACTTGTCCGCTGCTTTGCGTATGGCCATCTTCACATCGTCGGGGGTGACATCGGCCATGTATTTATCCCCCAGCGGCTCAATGATGTAGATATTGACCTTGGAGGTATAATCGGCCAGTGTGGTGGTGCGGATGTTGGCTGACTGCATGAGCAGCCATTTTTCCGCATACTCTTTGACAGTGGGATTGTTCCTTCGGAAGGTGGCTTCTTCGATTTGACGCTCTGCTTCCTTGATTTTTTGTGTCAGCTCCTTTGGGGTCTTGGCGTAGAGTGCAACATACTTCCCATCGGCGTCTTTGATGCGTTTGCGATATTCCTGACGTTTGGGCATCCATTCATAGGTTGGCTTTTTCGGTCGGGCCATAGATTCCTCCTTGTGTTTTCGGAGGGGATATGATACCCTAAAAGGGTAGACTATCCCCTTGTTTTGGTTTGTGGGCTGTTTACGATCCGCAGTCGGTGTTGGCGCACCGGCTGCATCTCTCACTCCCTCGTGTTGGCGCACGGGGGAGTTTTTTGTTTTATTCTGAAGTATGAATTAACCGCACTGCACTGAACAGTTCATCCTTGGAAACAGTAAAATAGTATTCGTCTGTGATTCCGTTCCTTTTCAAAATACCCACACGTGAAAGATCGTAAATTGTACGAGTAGTTTTTTCAGGGCTTAGATTCACAAGGTTTTCCAAAAAGTGTGCTGTTAGTGTTCTTTTTCCGTCGTACATATAGTCTAAAACAGAAAATAATGTATCGAAGCTATCCCGATTGAGGATACTTAGTAATTTTAGTGCACTTACAAGCTCCGGTTCTGTCCAGGGTTTTGAAGTTGCAGGGTTGCATGACAAGAATACCGGGTCAAAGTCTTCATCAACAGAAGGCGTGTATACTTTGACCTTACTTCTCAAATATGCTCCGTAAGAAGGATGACTTTCTAATTCTTGTGCCTTAGAAATGAGAGCATTGCCGAGATCGACTCGTCCCTTCTGATAATACAGGTCGGCGCACATTCTAAAATATGTATTGAAATAATACTTCTGCCCATTGACTTCAAAGGAACTGAAGTTAAGAGGGAAATTTTGAATATCGGTTAAATTATCGATACAATACTTTATCCCCAAAACAGTGAATTTGGTCGGGACCCCGATAATGGGAGAGATGTCCAAATCGCCTGTGTGATCGCCTGTTTGCGTGAATTTCCCGCCCTGCTTGAATGCGTCGTTGGCTGTATCATTACTGTTTTCGGATCTGCCTTTTGCAGACCAAGGTCGCAAAAACCACACCAGATAAAATACACCGAGTATTGCAAGCATTTTCCAACTGGGAAAAGTCCATTTGGAGCAGTATGCACATACAGCGAAAATGAAACACATTACACCGATCACCAGTGCACATCCGCTGGGGAGGCTGCTCTGCGAACCGCTGATTTCTGACAGCAGAACCACATCGTTTGCTTCGGCCAGTTCTTTCGCGGCCTTGGTGAATGTACTGTTGGTGACTACCATAGCACGGTCGCAGCCGTAGATCGCCATGCCGGCAACCGCTTCTTGTACGGCGGAGATGCCGACTGTTCCCGAGTAGTATTTGCATTGTACGGCATAGCGGTGTCCACCCTTTCTGGCGAGAACATCGATGCCGTAGTCTCCCGAAGCTTGCGTTACCTCAACATCATAGTAGCCCTGCTCCCGAAGATAATTTGCCACTGCATATTCATATTCATGTCCTGTCATTGCGGCACCTTCTTCAATATTCCGATTTCAATCGCTTCCATTCGTTTGCGAGCCAGCTCCACAGGTACGCCCATGTATGCTGCAGCACAGCTGATCGGGAGCGATGCAAATTCGATCAAGTCATCATCCGAGTACAGCAGCTGAAGGGAGAACAGGTGGGCTTCGTTCTCAAAACGCTGGGTCACAATTTGCGTACTCTGATCCATGAATATCCGATTCATGCTGCGGTGCATCAGATGATGGCCCAGCTCGTGAGCGCAGACCAAGCGCTGTTGATGCTCATCAAGATTGGAATTGATATAGATAAACTTCCGCCGTTTGGCCTTCTGCTGAAATCCGCGCATATCTACCAAAGGCGCACGTATTACGATGAAGCCCAGATCCTCCGCTATGCGGAAGGGATCACGGGTACCGTGCTTTTTGACCAGCTTGGCCGCGAGCACCTTTGTCTCCATGGATTACTCCTCTCTGTATTTTTTGGGGGTATAGGTTGCTTTGTTTCTGCGTCTGGCCTCCTCGAAACCAATGCGCATTGCAGCTGCCATGGCAGCCTTCGCTTCTTCGGACATGGGGACACCGTCAAACATCAACTCTCCGCTGCCTGACAGATCTTCCATCATACGCTCGACATCCCGAGCAATATCACGCTCATCCTTTTTTGTGAGGATGGGCGTTTTTTCGTTTTTGGAGTCTGTACCGCTGATTAGATATTCAACGGAAACAGACAGATATTCTGCAATCTGCACCAAACGGTCATCGGGGAAAACGCCTTTTCTAAGCTGCCCAATATAACCGTTAGAGAATCCGAGATCTTTTTCGAGTCTCGAAATAGGGATTTTTCTCTCTTTGCATAGAGATTTTACTCTTTCGACGCTATTCATAGCTCCTCCTATAAATTTCGAGAAAAACCTAAAATAGGCTTGACAATTTAGAGAACAACCTATATAATAGCCTCAGAATTTAGAGAAAAGCCATAAATTAGAGATTGTTCTTAGTATGTTTGTGGCAATTCATATTTTAGATTATTCTCTAAAAATTGTCAATACTTTTCTCTAATTTGTAATCATTGTAGGGGAGGTGGATAGTTGAATATTTCAATTAGCGGAGAACCCAAAGAAATTGCTGACCTCGTACTTGCATTACAAGGTCAGCAGAACATGGACGTAATCAAGAAGGCTCTTGTGGAGCTTGGACTTGACCCGCAAGTTCTTCGCAAATCCTAAGCACTTCAAGGACGATTTTCGCATCGCGCATATACATACCCTCAAAACCAGGGGTTATGTTCTTTTGCGGCAATGTTTCCTCGTAAGTGCGAAGTACCTTGTTCATAAACTCGACAGTGAAAATCATTCTAAATCACCTCCTTCCGATGCTCACAGCCTACCACATTAAGAAGCTGTGAGCAAGGAAGGGGCGGGAAAGAAAAGGAGGGGAGTATTTGATTTTTACAAACATCTCAAATCTCTGTGAAAAGAAGGGAATCAGCATTGCGAGACTGGAACGCGAGTGTGGTCTGGGCAATGCGACGGTCAGGGGATGGAAGAACTCTATGCCCACTGCCGATAAGCTCAAGCGTGTGGCGGACTACCTCGGCGTATCTGTTGACAGCTTAATGGCTGCACAGGAGAACTGACCGATTAACCCATTATCCCACGACCGATATTCCGATTGTGGGACAACCAATCAATTTGTAAGGAGGTAATTATGAGTAATCTGCTGACTCGTAAACAAGCCGCCGAGCGTTTGGGGGTGTCGCTGCCGACTCTGGATGCCGAGCGCACCGCAGGTCGGCTGGCATACATCCAGCGCAAGCCCGGCGGCAAGGTGTGGATCACGGAAGCGGCTCTGGATGAGTACCTTGCCCGTGGTACCCACCAGGCCCGTCCCGAACGGGAACAGCGCCCCACCCTGCGAAAGCAGCGCACCCCCAAAGTGGAGGTGCGTGCATGAGCCTTAAAAAGGAAATCAAGGATCTGTACATCGATCTGATTGATGAGCTGTGTACCCTGGAGGTCATCAACGATGCCAACATTGGGGAAGTATCGGACAGGGGGCATATCGATGCAGCTCTCAATGGCTGCGTGAAACGGCTGCGAAAGCTGGCGGAACGGGCGGATGCTTTGGAACCCAAGGTTTGGGCTGCGGAAGATCGGGCCGAGCAAGCTGCGACCCCTACGATGGGGAGGTGAGTGCATGAAGGGTGTTGTGATTACGACCCAAAAGAAAGCCTATGTAAAGACCTTTTCTTATCCGCTGCACGAAAGCCTTGGGGAAGCGGTTGGGGGCTACATTGAGAATGTTTACCCGAAAGGCTTGCCCAATCCGCTGATGATGGTCGTCAACGAGGAAGGCCTAATCAGACAGCTGCCCATCAACCCTATCGCATCCCACTGGTACGGTACCCAACATCACGGATGGCCCATCTGCGGCGATGCGGTTGTGATGGCTCTGGGGTGTACGCAGAACGGTCCCGACATCGTTGGACTGTCCGAAGCCGAAGTGGAATGGGTACTGACTACCCTGATGCTGATGGGCGTGGAAATCGTAAAGGAGGCAACTGCATGAAATACAAAGAATGTCCCGACTGCGGAGCGGCGCTGGATCACGGTGAGGTCTGCGAGTGTCGGGACAAAGAAAATGAGGACACCCCCGCTGCAACGGGAATGCCCTCTGGTGGAAACGATTGGAGTCGTGGTTCCACTATTACTTTATCAGACCCTTATCGAGATGTCAACCAATTGGAGCGGGTGAAGGAACTGCTGGAAGATATCGGTGCCATGGACAAGGATGTGGCGTTAGTGGTTCGAGATATGTTCCCCAAGTTCAACCGTCAGCTCCTGTCCCAGTGCAAAAACTGGAAGGATTATGGCATCATCCTGCATCCCAACGGTCTGCGGGCCATCTGCAATGCCTACCACCAGCAGCTGCCCAAGCTGCCCGATGCAGCAGAGGACAAGGCCCCGACCAAGAAGGTAGAAAACCGCAAGCTCGGCCGAAAGCTGACCTTCCGTATCACTACGGATGACTTTGAGGTTCTGCAGCAGCGCATCCGCAGAGATGGATATGAAACCATGCAGGACTGGCTGTATGCGCAGATCATCGACTTGCTGAAGGAGGATGCAAATGCCTGACAGAAACTTGGAACACCCCGATATCAGCAAAGCGGGCATGACCGATGATGAAAAGAACGCACCCCACTGCCCAGTGTGCGGTAAGTGGTGCGATACCATCTATCGCGCCCACGGAGCAATCATCATGGGATGCGATAACTGTATTGATGAAGTAAATGCGTGGGAAGTAGAAGCCTGCTTCATGGATTTGAATAACAGGGAGTAACAATATGGCAAAGTTTTATTTTACATACGGCACATCAAGGCAGTTTCCCTACTGCGGAGGCTGGACGGAGGTGGTAGCTGCCAACAGAGAAGCTGCGTGCGGAGCCTTCCGCGCATACCATCCCGATGTGATTGAGGGATGCTTGAACTGCAGCGACGTGTACACGGAGGAACAGTTTAAGAAAACCTCGATGTATACCGAAGGAAATCGCGGTGCGTACTGTCACGAACGAATCACTCTGCTGCGAGAATGTAGCAAGGTGCGTGTGGTGCTGCGAAACTGCAGCGACGATTTGAAAGGAGAACAACATGATTAAGAAACCCGAAGCAATTGCTTCCGTAAATAAGAAAATCCGTATTCTGATTGCCGGATATCCCGGCATCGGCAAGTCCACTCTCGGCCTGTCTGCTCCCAAGCCTCTGCACATCGACGTAGATTTTGGTGCTGATCGTATCGAGCCTCGCTACCGCAAAGACTTCATCCAGCCCAAAAGCTACGATGAGATTTTGACCGATCTGGTGCCTGCCAATCTGACCGACTATGAGACTCTGGTATTCGATACCGGCGGCAAGCTCATCTCTCTGATTTCTCTGTGGGCCATTAAGAAAGACCCCAAGTACAGCCAGAAGGACGGCACTCTGAGCTTGAAGGGCTACGGCTTTGTGGGCAAGGAATTCACCCGACTGATGGACTACTGCTTCTACGATCTTGACAAGAACATCGTAATGATCTTCCACGCCATCGAAGAAAAGGATGGGGACAACACCAAGCTCCGTATCAAGGTGGAAGGCCAGACCAAGAACAATGTCTGGGAAACTCAGGACTTGGGCGGCTTTGTGGAAATGTACGGCAACGAACGCACCATCGGCTTCTCCAACTGTGAGCGTTATTTCGCCAAGGGTACCAGAGGCATCAACGGTGTCATTAAAATTCCCGAGCTGAAGCCCAACAGCCCCAACGACTTCCTCACCCGCCTGTTTGAGAAGTATAACGCCAAGACTGCGGAGGAAGCGGCCGACAATGCCATCGAGCAGAAGGCTTATGAAGCGGCTATGGCGGAAGGCAATGCCATCATCGCATCTGTGGTGGATGTGGATACCGCCAACGCAGCCATGCCCAAAATCAAGGCCATTGACCATGCGCTGACTTCCGAGAAGGAAATCAACAGCAAGTTCAAGCGCAAGGTGAAGAGGCTGAACCTGTTCTATGACTCCGTGCTGAAGCGTTACACCCCCATGCCCTCCGAGGAGGGAAAGTGAGGTGCGGCATGGCCTATCTGATGACCCACTCGCTTCTGTCCTCCTGGCTGTATGCCATGAAGTCAAGCCCGTACGAGGATGCCACCACGGAGCGAGATGCCTACGAGGAGTTCTTGCAGGTGCTTCGCAGAGAGCCCACACCCACTACCGAAGCGATGCAGAAAGGCATCGACTTTGAAGACTTGGTCACAGCCATTGCGGAAGACGATGCGGACGGTATGCTGGAGCACCCCAAATGGTTCGATGCTGCAGCACAGGTGGCGGCAATTGTGGGCGGCGGGGAGCCGCAGTACAGAGCCAAAAAGAAAATCACCGTTGCCGGCATGGAGTTTGTGTTGTATGGCCGACTGGACTGGCTGAAGGCAGGTGTGGTCTATGACATCAAATTCAGTGGCAGCTATGAAAAAGGCAAGTACATCGATTCTACCCAGCACCCTGTCTATCTGGAGACTGTCCCCGAAGCTCACAGCTTCGTATATCTGGTGAGCAACGGTACCAATGTGTGGCAGGAGACCTACCGCAGAGATGAAACTGCAGACATCAAGCCCATGATTGCGGACTTCATTGCGTGGTTGACCGTGAATGGTCTGCTGGCACTGTACAAGAAGCACTGGGAGGCACTATGAAAGGACGGCTCCGAGATCTGACCTTTGGCATGAACGGGGAGCAGCACATCACCGTGACCGTCACCGCAGACTTCCGTGATGCCTTTGACCGCCTGCGGGAAAAGGACATCAATGTGGAGATCAAACAGTGGCGAGAGCCCCGCAGCAAGGATGCCAACGCTTACTTCCACGTGCTGGTAAATAAAATTGCCGAGCGGCAGAAGCTCGGCAATGATGAAGTGAAGCGGCTGCTGGTCTGCGAATACGGCACGTTGGCCAGAGACGAAGACGGTCAGCTGATCGGAGCTATGCTCCCTGTGGGGGCGGATATCGACCAATTCTACCCCTACACCAAGCTCTACAAGGTCAGGAACATAGAGGGGCGGGACTATGCCTGCTATCTGTTCTTCAAGCGTACCCACACACTGGACACTGCAGAGTTTTCCCGACTGATCGACGGGGCGGTGTACGAAGCCCAGCTGCTGGGCATCGACACCGATACTCCCGAACAAATTGCACGATATAAGGAGGAATGGTGGAATTGAGAAAAAAACGATTCCAATCCTGTCGCAAGAGGAGCTGTGCAGCCTATAAAACGGGTTATTGCAATGCTCTGAGCGATACCGACTTTGGGGGCAGAGAGTGTCCCTTTTATAAATCCGAGAAACAAAACACCGCCGAGCGATTGGCCTGCCGTGAACGGCTGGAGCGATTGGAAGTGCTCGGTCTGAGTGGAGTGATTGAAAAATACGGAGGTTAAAATGCTGAATCATATTGTCATCATGGGTCGCCTGACCCGTGATCCCGAGCTGCGGTACACCCAAAGCCAGACCCCAGTGGCATCCTTCACCCTTGCCGTTGACCGTGACCGCACCAACGATCAAGGGGAGCGGGCTACGGACTTTATCGACTGCATTGCGTGGCGGCAGACAGGGGAGTTCGTCAACAAGTATTTCCGCAAGGGCAGCATGGCTGTAGTTGCGGGACGTTTGACCATTCGAGACTGGACCGACCGTGACGGCAACAAACGCCGCAGCGCAGAGGTCGTGGCGGAGAATGTGTACTTCGGCGAATCCAAGCGCAAGGATGAAGCCCCTGCAACTCCTCCGCAGCCCTCTTACACGCCACCCAGCAACGGGTATGCCTACGGGCAAAACAACGGCTACAGACCCAGCGGAGGCGGTTATAACTCACAGAACAATCAAGGCTACAGCAGACCCCAGACTGCATTTGCAGACTTGGAAGACGACGACGGCGACCTGCCGTTCTGAGGTGAGTACGTATGGCTACAGGAAAACTGAATTATTGGCTGAAGCTCCGAAGGGAATTCCTATTCAGCGAGACCATCGGTTTCCTGATGAGCCTGCCCAACGGCGCCAAATATGTGGTGCTGTACTGGCAGCTGTGCGCACTCGCTATCAACAGCGGCGGTGAGCTTCAGACCAAAATCGGCAAAATCAAGGTTCCCTATGATGCGGAGAAGATCCGTCGGGAATGCAAGTATTACACCGATGATGAGATTGCCGAAGGTCTGCAATATCTTGAGGACTTGGGTTTGATCACTAAGCAACGGAACGGTGTGTACAAGGTACTTGAGTTCGACAAAATGGTTGGCTCCGAAAGTGATTATGCTGCACAAAAGCGAGCGCAGCGGAGCAGACAAGCGGCGGACAAGACTGTGGACAATCCAGAGGACAAGTCTATGGACAAAAGTGTGGACGTACCTATGGACAATGTCCACACAGATATTAGAGATAAGATATTAGATATTAGAGATTTAGATTCTAAGAGATTAGATAACTATAACTCTGTTGATGGTGATGTACACGTGCGCGAGGTGCGGGAGTATCTTTCCCAACGGAATTTGCTGCCCAACCGCAGCTACACCGATGATGCGGAGCTGCTGGAACTGGTACACGCGATCACTGTTGAAATTTTCAAAAAGCTGGGTGGGCGTCAGCCTACCTTTGCGGACACCACTATGGTGCAGCGGCGCATATGCGTGGATGAACTGAAACCTGTGGTAAGTGTCCATATCGACAAAGACCGTTTGGATCTGCTTCTGTATGCCTTTGAGCAGGCACTGTACAGCGGCTGCCCCGGGAACTGGAAATATATCGACGGCGTGCTGGGTAGGCTGGCACAGCGTAAGATCCGCACTCTGACAGAGGCGGAAGAATACGACGAAGAACGAATGGGAGTTTGAACATGAATATTTGCATAACACAAAAGGACTTGAAAAAGCTGCTGATCGTAGCAGCGGTCATTGTCATATACACCCTTGCGGTGGTGCTGATCACCGCCACGCTGACGGATGTGAAGGCAGTGGCAGCAACCAACGAGGAACTCTCGGCAGTTCAGGAGTCTGCCGTGGAAGAACCGAAGCCTACCCCTGTTGTGGAGGTGATTCCGCCCCGATACAACGACATCGGCATCACCCCTGCGGAGCGGGAACTGCTGGCAAGTATCGTTTGGCTGGAGGCTCGCGGCGAGTGCTTCAGCGGTCAGCAGGCGGTTGTGGAGGTCATCCTCAACCGTGTACACTCGGTCGACTTCCCCGACAGCGTGGCTGCGGTGATATACGAGGCGGGACAGTTCGAAAGCGCTGCAAAGGTACATACAGCTGAGCCCGGCGAGGTGCAGTATGCAGCCATTGACCAAGCTCTCAGCGGCCCTAATGTTCTGCCCGAAGGCGTTGTGTTCTTCTCTGCAGAAGCGCAGAACAGCAAGGTTTGGGGCAACATCGGCGGACACGTGTTCTGCTACTCCCAATACTGGGACGGCGATGAGTAAGCTCCCGAGAATCGTTCGCGGCGAACGACAGAAAGAGCTTGTTCGTGTTTTCGATGCGGCCTGTGGAGCGCATAACCGATGGGAAGTATGGTCCGATGCAATGGTCATGTATGCCGTTGCAATCTCAAATGCGGTGGACAAGTCCCACTATGAGCGGCGGGAGGAAATCTACCGCAACCTCTCCAAGAAGTACACCGAACGGGAGATGGACTGCATTGTGCGGATGTTTGCATTGATCGTGGAAAGCATGGAGGAGAATCCCGACCAGGACTTCCTCGGTGACCTGTATATGGCACTGGAGCTTGGCAACCAGAAGAACGGTCAGTTCTTCACGCCATATTCCGTATGTGCAATGATGGCAAAGATGCAGCCGGACATTCGGGAGAAAATCGAACAGAATGGCTGGATTGCCGTGAATGATCCTGCCTGCGGAGCGGGTGCGCTTCTGGTGGCATTTGCCAATGAGTGCAGGCGTCGGGATATCAATTATCAGCAGAGTGTGCTGTTTGTGGCACAGGACATCGATTTTGTGACGGGGTGCATGTGTTATGTCCAGCTGAGCCTTCTTGGGTGTCCTGGTTACGTGGTAGTGGGAGACACCATTGCCAATCCCGCAACCAGCATCGACGGACGGGCACTGATCCCGACACCCGGAGAGAATGTGTGGTACACCCCGATGTATTTTGAAGAAACATGGCACCTGCGGCGGCAATGGTTTCTGGCAGGTGATTTTATTCGAAGAGCTGCGGCGCAGGTTGCAAGCTGTCCCAAACAGGAGGAGACGGCGGAACAGGAAGTGCTGCAGGTCAATGACACAGGACAGATGATGCTGTTCTGAAAACCAAAGGAGAGAAACAATGGCGAAGAAAAACTACCGCTGCCCGCTGCAGGCAGAGTGTGAGCGCAGTTGCAAGTTCCACGGTAGGGAACTGGACTGCGACTATTACCACGACAACGCTCGGGATGGCTATGTAATTGAGGATCAAGAGGAGCAGCGCCGTAAGCTGGAGGAAGAATGGGCGGAGCAGTTCTATGGAAATCTGCTGGATCAAATAGAGGATGAGGAAGCGGGCGACTCTGAGCATTCTGCCGGTACCGGCAAATTGGTCATGCTGCCTGTGGATAAAATCCACCCCCATCCCGATAACCCACGCAAGGAACTGGGAGACCTCACTGAACTGGCCGAGAGCATCAAGGCCAATGGGGTGCTGCAGAACCTGACCGTTGTGCGGGGCCACCGCATGACCGCTGAGGAATATGCAGACATCTGCGCAAGCTATCGGCAAAATCCTACCGAAGAAACCAGAACACTGATGAACAGAAGATGGCTCGATAGTGACTACACCGCCATCATCGGGCACCGCCGTTTGGCAGCATCCAAGCTGGCAGGTCTGAAGGAAGTCCCCTGTGTGGTCGTGGAAATGACCCCTGCGGAACAGTTTGCCACCATGATGGTGGAGAACGTGCAGCGTTCCGATCTGACAGTTTACGAGCAGGCACAGGGCTTCCAGACCATGCTCGATTTGGGCGGTACCGTGGAAGAAGTCGCCCGTCAGACAGGGTTCTCACAGTCCACTGTGCGTCGCAGACTGAACCTGATGAAGCTGGATCAGAAGAAATTCAAAGACTCCATGAGCCGTGGGGCAACGCTGACCGACTACATGGAACTGGACAAAATTAAGGACGATGCCCGCAGAAACAAGGTGCTGGAGGAAATCGGAACGCCCAACTTCAAAGCCGCCTTGAAGTCCGCATTGGCACAGGAAGAGATTGAACAGAAGATTGCTCACTGGGAAAGTCTGGTGTCTCCCTTTGCGAAAAAGGTCCCGCAGAGACCGGATTATGCAACGCATCTAACGGTTAAGCAGTTTACCAGGTACGACAAGCAAGATGCAGAAGAATACACTGCGCCGGAAGATGCGGAGACAGAGGAATATTACTACTTTGTCGATAAAAGCTTCGGCGTTTATCTGTACAAGAAGCGTGGATATGACCCAGCGGTCGAAGAACGGACAAGGATTCGTGAGGCACTGGAAGAAGCATTTCAGAGGAAGAAGGCAGAGGCGGAAGAAATTTCGGACCTGCACAGAGAGCTGCGTAAGGAATTCATGATGGAATTCAAGCCCGGTAAGCAGCATTTCGGTATCATAGCGGAGTTCGCGGTGCAGGCAATCGCGTACTCAGATAAGGCGTATGCGACGATCGACGATGAGCTGCTTGCGGATTTGCTGGGAATCACTCCGGACGAAGACGATGCTGTTGCGGAGCTCGATGAGTTCCGAAGTGAAGTTAAGAACAATCCTGCCCGTGGGCTGTTGGCAACAGCGTATGCGTACATCAGCCAAGAAAACAGGGAGCGATACTGGACTTGGCGATGGGAAGGTGATGGGAAAGAAATTCTCTGGGAAGAAAATGAGAGACTGAATCTGCTGTACGACGTCCTCACGAAATTGGGCTATGAAATGTCCGACGAAGAGCTTCAGATGCGGAACGGTACCCATGAACTGTTCAAACGGAACGATGAATGAGGGACGCAGGAAAAAGCAATGGACGGAAGAGGAGACCATGTACCTTGAGGAGAACTGGGGGACATTCTCCATTCCGACTATTGCCAAGAACCTTGACCGAAGCGTCATTGCAGTCAAGAACAGGGCAGTCAAACTCGGGCTTGGGCCTGTGCTGCAGGGTGGGGACTATGTAACGCTGAATCAGCTGCTGACAGCAGTTACAGGGTCGGAGAGCAGTTACTCCTACAAAACAATTTCGTGGGTTCAAAATAGAGGACTCCCCATACATACCAAGAAGGTTGATCAATGCAGCTTCAAGATTGTCTATCTGGATGAGTTCTGGGAATGGGCGGAGAAAAACCGCTCGTTCCTGGATTTTTCCAAAATGGAGCCGCTGGCTCTGGGTAAGGAGCCGGATTGGGTGGCGGAGCAGCGGCGGAAAGATTTCCAAGCTTTTGCCATCCAGCGCAAGGATCCGTGGACTGCCGATGATGACAGCCGCTTGGTCGCCCTGGTGAAGCAACACAAGTACGGCTATGCGGAGCTCAGCGAGATACTGTGCAGATCTGCAGGAGCAATTCAGCGGAGATTGACGGACTTGGGCATCAAGGAACGTCCGGTGAAAGCGGACAACTCGGCCAAATGGACCGATGGGGATTATGCAATGCTTGCGGAAGGCATCCGACAGGGTGACAGTTACACCTTCATCGGCAAACGGCTGGGGAAGTCCGAAAAGGCAATCAGAGGGAAAGTGTATTACCAATACCTAACCGAAAATGCCGACAAGGTTCGGGCAATGATGGGGGATGGCCCTTGGGGATTTGGTGCCCCCGAGCCCACCGTAAAGCGGGCAGTGGTGCTGTCCCGTACCAGAACGGAGACGAAGGAGCTGCTGGCTCGTCTGTGCGGTGTTCTAAAGCATAGAACACTGGAGCTGAAGAAGGCCGATTATGACTGCTATTTTCAGAGAGCGGTTTGCGAGAACTGGGATGACCTCCACAGCTGCTGCAAGGCGGGCTGTGAGGATTGCGACGGGTGTGCGGAGTTTGTTCGAATCCGTCCTCAGTATTGTGTCCGCTGCGGCATTACGTTCTTTGAACGAAAGAAAAACCTGCGCTGTGAACGCTGTCGAACCCAGCGGAAAAAGAGCGCAGCACGAAAATACAAATACCTGCAAGGTAGATGAGGAGGGAACGAACGAGTGAGTCATTTGACAGAGGAGCAGATCATCTTGATTGCCGCGGAAGCGGGGGCAAGGGCTGCTCTGGAACGCATTGAAACAGAACGGCAGCAGAGCCGAAAGGAAATGGCAGACCGCCGACTGCGGAATACCAAGCTGCTGCTGCGCAATTACCGCTTGTTTAAGGCTCATGCGGAGAATGCGGTGTACGAAGCAATCTCCGACGAAAGCCCCCAGGCAATATTGGAAGATCTGATGATGCCCGGCAGGGACAACACCCTTTTTGTGGAGAGCATCAAGGAGTCTGCGGCCCGCACCGCAACCATCGTGAAGCACATGGAAACCATGATGCAGATTTATCACGCGTACTGCGTGACCACAGGGGAGGAGGAAGACATTCGCCGCTGGAGAGTGGTGTATGGGCTGTATATTTCCCCCGACCGTCAGACGGTGGCGGAGCTGGCCGACCGTGAGGGTGTGGTAGAGCGCACCATCTACAAGGATGTGGATGCAGCCTGTGAGAAAATCGCGGCGCTGATGTTCGGCATCGATGGGATCAAACGAAAGTGAGGAACGGAATTGGAAGATATCAGAAAGAGCCCTTATGCGGAGTGGCTGGAAATGATCCTGCGGGACATCATGGAGCAGAAGCCCAAGCAAATCGGCATTGTGATGATGCTCCCCGATGGTGCGGCTGCTACGGCCTACTGGGGAGAGGTCAGTCATGCGGACAAAATGTCCATGTCAAACCACATGATGATGGACGGAATGTACGATGTGGTGCTTGCAAACGCTGACCAAATTGTAGCGACTGCGGAAGAAATGGAGGAGGAAGACGATGAGTAGAAGCGGATGCAAAACCTGCCCTGTGGTGCGGTGTGATACGGTGACCTATCGTGGAAGCCGCTGCAAAGAACTGCGAGCGGTCCACGGTCTGGGTGATCCCAAGACCAACGCCGATGCCATCCGTGAGATGACGGATGAGCAGTTGTGTGAAGCGCTGCTCCATCGTCCCGGCTGCAAATCCGGTATGAAAGCGTGGCTGCAGGCACCTGCCGGAAAGGAGAGCGTATGAGAATCGAAGAACTGAACTTGAGCGCAAGGGCCTACAACGTCCTGAAGCGTGCGCATATTGATACTGTGGAGGATCTGAAACAGCTGTCTGCGGAAGATATGCTGAAGCTCCGTGGTATGGGGGTCGGCACAGTCGATGAAATTATGGAAAAACTGAAGGATGTGCCAGATTCAGATTACCTCAAGGCTGCAGGACTTCTGCAGATGTATTTGGGTCGGTCGGAGTGCTACACTCCCCAATTCCGCACAGCCATTCAGCTGGCCATTGATGCGCTGGAATACCAGCACAAATTCGCAAACAACAGGGGAGAAGTCTCAGACGGATACCACACCTTCAATGAGCTGTATCATCATCGAGCAGTGCTGTTCAGCGTAGTGTGCCATAAGCACCGAAAACGCGCCTGGAAGTCCAAAAAGCACCATGACGGCACTATGTACGAGGGGATGTTTATCGTTGGTATCAATACCCCGTGGGGACAAGCAACCTACCACTACGATGTAGATCCCTACTGGACGATGTTTGACGTCCCCGAGCTGGAAAGTGCTCCTGAGTGGGATGGCCATACTGCAGCAGAAGCGATTACCCGCATCGGCCTGCTGGGCAGATGGGAGGAATGACATGAAGAAAGATTACTACATCTACTTCAAGTTTACCTGTGGCAAAGGGGAAGATGAGCAGGAAGCCTATGGAGAGGTGCTGGTCGGGAAATCGGAAAAAGATATCCCTTACGACGAACTGGTCAAAGCATTTGCGCTGCCTATTGCATATTTGGCAGAGGTGCTCAATATCGAACCCGACTGCATTAAGATCATCACTCCCGAAGAATATGAACGGAGGTTTGAGTAATGGCAGTAGGCGATATTGTGAACTGCAAACACTGCGGCAAGCAGTTTGTGAGAACCAAGTTCAGACAGGTCATCTGTCCCGAATGTGCATTAAAAAACAGGGGGCTGAAGGCACAGGAAAAGTCCGAAAACAAAAAGGACACCACGCAGGTGCCGAACAGATACAGCTTGTCTTTGAAGGATTATTCACTCTCCGAAATGGAGCGGGCTGCCCGTGCCAATCACATGACTTATGGGCAGTATGCGGCTGCATTGGAAAGCGGTAAGGTTGCTCCGCCTGTGAGAAATGGAGGTAAGAAATGATCCGAAAAATGTTTGAGGATGCCTACACCGGCTGTGCAGGTGCGTTATATGAACTTGGACGATGCTTTGGCTATCTCGGCCGTATGCTGCTTCAGTTTCTGATTTATGTGACCGTCCCGCTCTGGGCGCTGCCTTATTGGTGGTACCGCAGAAGAAGGGAGAGAAAATGACCGTGATCAGACTCATCTGCTTTATGCTGATTTACTTAGGCGTGGCAGAGATTTGGGAAGCAGCCGAAATCACTTTGTATGGATTCAGCCAGGCGAGCGCTGTGGATGCAATGGCCTGTTTTATTTGGAGCCTGCATCTGACCGGAAAATGGGAGGAAAGCTATGAACAGACCCCGTAACACAGCGGTTCTCCCGCTCCGCTGCTGCCTCAAGTGCCGAAGCACCGATGTGCTGGCTACATACGAGGAAGACCGTCGATACCGCTACCAGTGTATGGAATGCGGTCAGTATTTTGAATTCAACGCACGCTCTCAGCAAGAAGCTGATGAGATGTGGAACACAATGTTTGTGAGGTGAAGATGTGAAGAAATTAAGTAAGGCTTTGAAAATTATCCTGTTAATTTTCGGATATGCAGGGGTGCTTTATACACTGTGGCAAACCAAGCTCTGGTATGAACATCACTACGATTTGGGACTGCTTGTGCGAATTTGGTTCCCTGTGATCTGTGGCTTGATTGCTATGCCCTCCTTTATGTGGGATGAGTGGGTGATGTGGAAAGAGACGGAATCTCCCAAGGCACAGCCCGCCGAACGAGTCATCAGCTACGACCGTCTGATGGCGGCGCTGGACTCTCTTGTGGGGACGGAAACGCCGAGAACCATGTGGGAGCAGGGGTACGATGAGTGCCTGGCACAGGTGTATGACTTTGTGGATTGCATTGAAAAGGAGGATGGCGTATGAGCAGACACATCGACTTTACCAAGCAACCTGCGGAAGTGCGGCTCATGGCTCATGCAATCGGTCTGGATCATAAGCGACCTTATCAGCGGCACGGGAAATTCTACTACCGTCCCTACCGCAACTACTACTCCACATGGGTAGGCTCTCCCGAATATGTGATCTGGGAGAGAATGGCAGTCAGCGGCTATGCGGTCAGAGAAATGTACCCTACACGCAGGGAGGGGATCATCTACCACCTGACCCGTGCAGGCATGGACCGTCTGGGCAAGATGCTGGGTATTACCATCTGTGAGGAGAGGGATTGACTATGGCAAAATGTAAATTCTGCGGTGAACCTGTAGTGAGTGGGATTGTGGCGCATAATGAATGTCTGCCACGCTGGATCCCCGTGACGGAGCGAAAACCGAAGCTGCTTCCCTGTGCTGCAGGAACAGCATATTCGGAAGCGGTTAATGTGCTGACCTCCGGGCGCAAGGTGCTTACGGCGATTTGGGACGGCACGGACTTTATTGCCGATGCTGAGTTCTGGGAAGCCGAGAATGAGGAAATCACACATTGGACACCTGTGTTGATGCCCCCTTCTGGAGGTGTAACCATGGAAATTAAACTACACAAAAGAGTTAAGTTCGCCGGTGATGTCTTCGATAAACTGTGCGAACTCGGCTGGGATATTGATACAGCCGCTGCGTTTTGTGATTCAATCCCGGATGCAGATATCGCTGAGCGGCAGTGGATTCCCGTAACGGAGCGGTTGCCTACAAAAGAAGATGCAGACAAGCACGGGGGGGTATGGGCAATTCACAAGCGCTTTCATTCCGATGCCTGGAACTGGGAGACTGTAAGGGATTACCCCGAAGAATTCACTCACTGGATGCACCTTCCCGCACATCCGGAGGTGACGGTGTGACCATGAAAAGTGTACTTATCAGCATTCGGCCGAAGTGGTGCGAGAAGATCGCAAACGGCGAAAAGACCATCGAGGTCAGAAAAACCAGACCGAAGCTGGAGACTCCGTTCAAGTGCTATATCTACTGCGCCAAAGTGAAATCTCCCAAGGATGTTCTATATCTCGCTGAACGTGTTGATGGAGAGTATATAGGAGATTATCTTGCCAACGGCAAAGTTGTCGGCGAGTTTGTGTGCGACTGGATATATCAGTATGCAAGCGACTTGTTCCGCTCTGGCCCAGTTGAGGGGGCAGATATATCCACCGATGAGATGGTAAGCCTATCGTGTTTAACTGCAAAAGAATTATACGCTTACGAGCATTCTGCGGAAGTGAGAGAAAACTGCATCTATTTGGTGGGGGTATACGGCTGGCACATCTCCGATCTGAAGGTATATGACCAACCGAAGGAAGTGAGTGAGTTTTCCGCTGTCTGCAGGTACAAAAACGATGATGGAACCTGCCCTGCAAAGAAGGTTGAGTGTTTCTATCAGCAGTTTGACCACAATCAGGATGGGAGCATAAACCTTGTTGAGTGCGGTAAGAAAATCGAAAGACCGCCCCAGAGCTGGTGCTATGTGGAGGAGGTCTGAACATGAAAGATCTGAATCAGCTTGGAAATTACCGACTGTGCAAGGATGAGCTTGCGTTGTACGGAAGCAACGGTGACAGCGGGAACGGACTGTTCAAGGTGTTCGTAAACGGAAGAGGTTTTCTGGTGATCGCCTCCAACGGCGGTGGGTGGGAACACGTAAGTGTTTCCCCCACCAGTAAAAAGCGGAAGGAATGTCCCACATGGGAGGAAATGTGTGCGATCAAGGATATGTTCTTCCGCGAGGATGAAGCTGTCGTGCAATATCATCCGCCCAAGAGCGACTATGTAAACGATCATCCTAATTGCCTGCATCTGTGGAGGCCCACTGACTGTGAGCTGCCCAGACCGCCGGCAATCTACGTTTAATCAATCGGAGGTACATACATGAAGAAATTGATTTGGTGGTGGCTTGCAGTCATTGTGATGGTGCTGCTGTTTACAAGCTGCACCGTGGAAAATGTGGTGGAAGTCAGCCGCAAGCCCATCGATGTGAAGCACGAAGATGCGTACAGTCAGATAGAAACGGACTATGAGTACAAGTACAACGTTCTGAAGGGCGAATTTGCACTTGTACCCAACACCCACACGGTGTACTACCCCGAACGATGGTATGTGCTGCAGGAAGTGACCTACACTACCGGAAACACCGATACCGAGTGGGTGGAGGTAGGAGAAACCGAGTACGACCGCATCAAAGCGGAGCTGGGAGGGTGAGTATGAGCGATAAGGAAAAATTGATTGAGCTGCTGAAACATGAGCCTTGTCCCAGTCCGTTCCCTTTTGTTTGCCCCGATGATTGTAAATACAATTATGACTCCGGTGAAACCTGTTTCGCAGAAAGATACGCAGATTATCTTCTTGCAAATGATTTGGTATTTCAGAGGCAGGGTCACTGGCTCGGGGAAGGAGACGGCTATGCGGATGGGGAACTTGTCTATGATGTTTGGTATTGCTCCGAATGCAACAACTGCATCGATGATGGTACGGATGATCCCGCAAACCTGCCGAAGTTCTGTGATAACTGCGGTGCCAAAATGGACGGTGCTGCAGGCACATTTACCGGGCTCGCTGCTACAGCTGCGACCGACATAAATGTCGGCCGCAAATGGAAGCGTTCGGCAGAGGAACTGCCCAAGAACTTTGTGTCGGTGCTGGGGTATATCCCCTCCGCAGCACCTATGCCTACGGTCAGAGAGTGCTATACCATCCACGATCAGTTCTATTTCCCCGCTCTGAATGCCTCGTACAGCGCACAGGCGGTCACCAAATGGCGGTATATGCCGGAAGAACCGAAGGAGGAAGGTACATGATGGATGAAAGAAATATTCTTGCCATCAGCATCAAGCATACCGAGTGGAAGTGGAAATTCGGAAAACCTTGTGTCCTATGGGGACATAAGAGAACAGCGGATGAAGAAAAACGCTGTTTTGCAGGATATACGGAAAACCCGCATCAAGCCGAGCTGTATTCTTTGCGAGACTGGCAAGAATCGGCTTATGGCGGCACGATTATGAAGCTCGATAAGCCTGTGAAAATGGACATCAACCTTTGCAAAAAGTATCGGGAATACGACACCGTTCTGGTTCTGTATGACGATTACCTGCACTATTGCAAAGCCTGTGGATTCAGTTACGAGAACAAGGACGGTGGCACATGAGATTGCTTAGATGTAGAAAGTGCGGAACTGTTATCACTACACAGGACACCATGGTCGAAAACATGATGGAAGAGATCAACCGCTTAAACCGTCTTGCGGAAAAAGCGGCAAGAGGCAAAGATAAATCGTTGATAAATGTCTATCAACAACAATCGGCCCAAGTAAGCAAATTGATGAAGCAAATACTTCACCTAACAGCACAGAAAGATGCTGCATACAGGGTTGAAAAGCAGGAAAAAAGTGTACTCGTCCATTATCTATTGACCAACAATCTCATTACTCACGAAAAGCTAAATGAGCTAAACGAGATTGCAAGGATAAAAGTCGAAGAAAAAAATAAGGCTGACCAAGCGGAGATTGAACGGCTGTACGGTGATTTTGAGTCTACTCTTACAAACAGAACAAAGAATGACCCTACTGCCAAAGCAGCGATGAAAAAGAAAGTGTGACACATGATAAAGCGACTGATTGGAACGCTGCTTTGGATGCTGGCCGTCTTTGGAAATCAAATGCTTCTGGTGTGCCTGAAAAGCTTAATATGGAATTCAATGGATCTTACAACAGCAGATGTTTATATAACATTTGCACTGTTAACATTTGCACTGTCGGTTGTGGGCATTGAATGCCTAATAAAACTGCAAAAGGATGGTGGTACATAATGGACAAGCACGAATTCGTCCGCGCGAAGCTATCATGCGCGGACAAAGTCGGACAGCTGGCAGAGGAGGCTTCGGAGCTCTGCCATGCGGCGTTAAAGCTGGAGCGGGTGCTGCGAGGGACAAACCCTACGCCCGTCACCAAGCCCGAAGCGATTCAAAAGGTGCTGGAGGAAACTGCCGATGTGCTGAACTGTCTGGAGGTGCTGCGGATCTATCCCGACACCGAAAGCATTGCAGTCATCCGCAGCGAGAAAATGGACCGCTGGGTAGAAAGAATCCAAGAACAGGAGGCAAACCATGGATGATCTGATTATCACTCCCGAAGACGAAGAAATGCGGAAGTGCCCCAAATGCGGGGAGGAAATGACACCCGCATATGAGTATGGGATGTGCTTCTGGGAATGTACCCACTGTGGGCATTGGGAGGACTGGAAATGAAGGAAGTAATCCGCATTCCGTATCCTCGCACAGCTGCGGGAAAAAGCGACTGGACGAAAAAATACGGCACCAACGCTTATTGGCGCGGCAAGCATCATGCCCAGCGCAACGAAGATGCACGGTATTGGCATGATATGACATTGGCGGCAATGAGTAAGCGAAACGTCCGCAAGCGTCCCTTCGATAAGCCTGTACATATTGTGTATTACTTCAACGACCGTTTGGATGTGACAAACCACTCCATGATGGTGAAGATGATCGAGGACGGCTTGAAGAAGCGGCTGATCCATGATGACTCGCCCCGATGGGTGAGAGGTACTACTATCTTGATGCACAATGAAGACTGCATCAAGGTGGTGCTGTATGAAATCGAAGACTGAGGTGAAGGCAATGACCAAAACGGAAAGAACGCAAAGAACGCGGATGCAGACTGCCGCTGTGGTGTTGGCGGCTCTGATGGCTCTTGCGGTGCTGATGAGCTCCCTACTGGGTGCAGTCACCATGCAGACCGCAGCCGAGAAGCCCCTGTACACGGTTACATACGAACGAGTTGGCGGTACCGATGAGTACCCCATCTATCAGTATGGGTTTACATGGCACGGAGATGAGCCTTTGGTGATCGACAGCAACGGCTGGCACATCGGGGAAAACGAATAACAAGGAGAGATAGCTATGAGCATGATGATTAAAACCAATTTCGGGGAGTTTCACTTCAATCTGGACAAGCAGGATGAGCAGGAAATTTTGAACCTGGCAATGAACAAGGCAAAGGGCCGCAGCGAAGTAAAGTGTGTGGATGTTCCTGCGGCGGAAGCTCCGAAGCCTGCCCCTGTTTCCGTACCTGTGGCTGATCTGCTGCGAAATGTAGTAGAGACAAGTGTGAAGAGTGTACATACGGGGGGGACAAACATGGCGAATGCTCTTAAAAGAGCGACAGAAGCGGCGACACCTGCTCAGGCAGAATTCAAAAGTCGTGCAGAACGTCTGTTTGGTGACCGTGGCAACTGGGATATGCCCGCAGCGGAAAAGAAAGATACTGAGAAGAAGGAAACCTACACAGGCTTCCTGCACATCAAGTGCAACAAGTGTGGCCATATCAAGACCTTCTGCTGTCGGCATGACATGACCTTCTTCAAATGCAATGAGTGCGGACACAGTTTCAATTTGCGTGATTTGAAGCCTGCCCATGCCCGCTGCGGATGCAGAGCATATCAGACCTATCACACCAATGAAACGGATGCTGAAATTAAGATCCCCTGCAAGGCGTGCCGTGTGCCTACGAAGCTGATTCTCAACAAAGCCGGCACTACCTATGTGATGCCGAAGCCTTGGGATAATGCCGATGGCTAAGGGATACTGCTTCCGCTGTCGCAAGTGGCGGGATCTGGAGGAACACCATATATTCGGGGGACCATTCAGAGATAAGTCCACCAAGTACAAGCTTACGGTTTATCTGTGTTGGGAGTGCCACCGCACGGGGCCTGAGGCGGTGCATCGGTGCAGGAAAACCAGAGAGCAGCTGCAGGAGTACGGGCAGCGGAAGGCTATGCGGGAACAAGGATGGAGCATTGCGGACTTTATCCGAGAATTCGGGAAGAACCATATACCATAAACGTCAGGGCAAAAATCGTTCAGTGACAGGGCAGTTTTCCTGTGGTAAAATGTAAGATGTAAAGTTCCATCATGTTCTGTTCTCATTCCCAACGGTAATGCCCTGCCTCCTAACATAGGTCGCAGGGCATTTCTGTTCTCGCAAATAAGGCGGTTATAACCGACCGTGGAGGAAGTTCGGAGAGGAGATGAGGGAATGGTTGGATATGCCGCTTTAGGCTCAGTGGTAGAGCAGCGGCCCTTTAAGCCGTTGGACATCGGTTCGAATCCGATAAGCGGAACCAAGCTGCACGGACCGGGAACATCCGTGCGGTGGGAAAAACTCCTTTCAGATTGATGACACCACGGAAAGACGGGATGCCCCTGCACAGTGATGGAGCACTGTACAGGGTTCATGTCGGGAACAGGTGTTGCGGGTTCAATTCCCGCTCCCGGCACAAACGGAGTTATCTTCGTATGTTTATCTCCTCCCTGAATGACAGCTCGGAAAGACGGGCAGCTCCGCAGTGGTGATGCACATTGCGGAGCATTATGCAGATGTAGCGGCAATTGGTAGCGCAAGTGATTCGTAATCGCTGGGTTGCAGGTTCGACTCCTGTCATCTGCTCCACCGAACCTGCGTTCGGGGCATACACACCTCACTACAACTGACGATCCGGAAAGACGGATGCAGGGCGTTATTCGAGCTGACGCCCATTGCGCCATTGTGGTTCAACGGCAGAACATCGGCCTTCCAAGCCGAGAACGTGGGTTCGACTCCCATCAGTGGCTCCATTGCGTAAATCATGCAAAACCTCCAAACTTTAACTGGCAGCTCGGAAAGACGGGAAGTGCGGAGCGGTGTTGGTACCATCGCTCCGTGCGACAACTATGGCGCGGTATGCAAGCGGTCATAAGCGCGCAGTCCCGAAAACTGTTGAGGCGTAACAGCCACGTGGGTTCGAATCCCACCTGCGTCGCCACAGCGTCCCTTTGTGTGTTCGGTGACGCTTTACAAGTAAATAAAACACACAGACAGTGGGCCCACGCAGTCTAAAACAACGTGGGGAAAAAGCAGAACGGTTCTGCTGGCAAAGAGGGGCGTGGTTCGATTCCACAAGCGGGAAAGTTCGACTCAATCCCGCAAAGGTTGATTCTTTGCCAAACATGGAGAGTGAACGCCGTAGGACGGCGGCTCGCCTGCTAAGCGATGCGTACCTATCGGGTATCAGCTTCGAGTGCTGCTCTCTCCGCCAAATTGGGGTATATGTTTGCGGACATATACTTACGAGCAGATGGCTACATTTGCTCGTGATAAGCCTGCATAGTTCAGTAGGTAGAACATCCGCCCAATATGCGGAAGGTCAGCGGTTCGAGTCCGCTTGCGGGAGAAAAGGAGCTGAGCCCACAGTTCCCGATCAGAAGGATCGAGAGACGATGCGCACGTCATGGGAGTTGGATTGTGATAGGCGGTTGGACACAATCATACGGGAACAAAAGGACGTCATGCTGTTTGCCGTACCCGCACATATAGGGGCATGGTGAAGCGGCTAACACATCGGGTTTTGACCCCGACATTCGTAGGTTCGAGTCCTGCTGCCTCTGCCAAACCATTTTCGTAACCTCACGAAAATGGTCAGAGAAAAGGAGAAATCAAGAATGGAAATGATAGAGCTGAAACGTGATCTGCTGACCACCAAGTACACAAAGGTGGAAGTAGAAAAGGAATATACATACAACGCACCGCATTTCTATGCAGTCCGTGCTGTTGCAGAGAAATCAGAATGCGGGAACCAGCAATGCCTTACTCGTGACGATTGCCCCTACAATCCCAAGAGCGAGTGCGCTGCGTACAGTGCGCCCCATGAACCTTATGTTGGCTGCATCCACTTCCAGGAAGGTCCCATCAAGGAATGCGGCGTCAACGGCGTGTGCAATGAGGACCTGCTGAACATTGTCATCGACAGACTGGAGCACTTCCAGAACAGCGAGTTCAGCTGCAGGGAGAACGCAATGGCGATCACAAAGCTGGAAGAAGCTCTGCTGTGGCTGCGTAAGCGTACCATGGCCAGAGAACAGCGCGGCGTAGAAGGAACGCATATCGTATAAGCAATCAGCGGGTACAATCGGGTACCCGCTTTTTTCATGGGCCTTTAGCTCAACAGGCAGAGCAGCCGGCTCATAACCGGCAGGTACAGGGTTCGACACCCTGAAGGCCCACCATATGCGGTCATGCTTACCGCAGAAACCTCCGAGAATTAGGTGTAGCTCTTCGGAGCAGGGAGCGATGTTTAGAAAGCCCATCGCGTGCAGCCGAATGGTGGGATCGGCTGGTGGTGGTAACCCATTTTTTACGTTACTATACAGCCCACGGACGCTCTCCGATGGGCTCTGACGAAACAAACTCAATGAGGTGGTGATGAATGGCCAGACAGCGCAATCCCAACAGGGATAAAGCAAAGCAAATGTGGCTCAAGGCAAACGGCGAAATCAAGCTGAAGGACATTGCGGCAAAGCTCGGCGAAAGCGAGAGCACCATCCGCAAGTGGAAATCCGAGGAGAAGTGGCAAGGAGTGCTTGAGGAAAAGCAAGCGAGAAAAGAAGCGAAACGCAATCGGAACGCTCCGAATGAAAAGAGCGAACCGAAAAGGAGCGGCGCTCCCCTTGGTAATCGGAATGCCGTGGGCAATGTGGGCGGCGGTGCGCCCCAAGGAAACACAAACGCTTTGAAGCATGGAGGCTATTCATCCATCTTTTGGGATACCCTCTCCGAACGGGAGAAGGAAATGATTGACAGCATGGATCAGACCGTGGAACAGCAACTGTTGGAGGAAATCAAACTGCTGACCGTTCGTGAGCATCGCATTCTCCACAATCTGCAGAAGTACCGTGACCTGCTGGACAGCGGGGAACATCTGGTAAAGTCGGGCACATCTCGGAAGGAAGTGCTTCGAGATTTCGATACAGAGGAAGACCGCGAGAAGTTTGCGGAGTTGGCCAGAAAAGCAGAAGAAAGAGGCGATAAGCTTCCCGGAAATGAGTACGAGTTAACCACGAAACGAGAAGCAACCATTGACCTCATTCATCGTCTGGAGGATGCGCTCACTCGCTGCCAGAATGAGAAGCGTCGCTGCTTGGACAGCCTGCATAAGGTGCAAAGCGAGAAGACCGTCGGACAGGAGCTGAAGAGCAACAACCTGATAGAGGCACTGTTTGCAAATACAAAGGAGGACTTCGACATCAGTGATATACCAGAGCTTATCGAAGCGGCAGAAGCTGACGATGACCTGGTGGAACTATCCGAGGTTTAAAAACTACGACGGAATTATTTGCGACGGATCCATCCGTTCGGGTAAGACCATCAGCATGGCAGACGGCTTTATCATCTGGAGCATGACCAACTTTGACGGTCAGAAGTTTGGGATGTGTGGCCAGACCATCGAGGCCCTGCGGCGCAATGTCATATCCTACCTGCCTCAGTGGCTGGAGGGAATCTACACTATCACCGATCGGCGCAGTGACAATGTGATGATTGTGACTGACGGCAAGCACACCAACACCTACCATCTGTTCGGCGGCAAGGACGAAAGCAACTATAAGCTGGTGCAGGGCATTACCCTTGCGGGGGTGTACTTTGACGAAGTGGCGCTGATGCCACAGAGTTTTGTGGATCAGGCGGTTGCCCGTTGCTCCGTGGAAGGTTCGAAGATGTGGTTCAACTGTAACCCTGCCGGGCCTGCACACTGGTTCTACAAGGACTGGGTGCAGAAGGCAAAGGAAAAGAACGTCATCCATCTGCACTTCACCATGGATGATAACCTCAGCCTCGACCCCAAAATCAGAGAGCGTTATGAGAAGCTATATACGGGTGTGTTTTACGCTCGCTATATCCTGGGGCTATGGGTCAAGGCGGAAGGACTTGTCTATCCCATGTTCGACAAGTCCAAGCACGTGGTTCGGGACAAGTTCCAATACAATCCACGGCATCGGTACTATGTGGCAATCGACTACGGTACCGTCAATCCCTTTGCTGCAGGTTTGTGGGACGTGGATCCGTTTAACCACACCGCCATCATGGTGCGGGAGCTGTACTACAAGGGCGGCAGTGCCAACCGTGTGGACAACGAAGCGTACTACAAGATGATGAAGGAGCTGATCGGCGAGCTTCCCATTGAGTATATCGTCATTGACCCTTCCGCTGCATCCATGATCGAAACCATCAACAAGTACGGCGAGTACGCGGTAGTCGGTGCCAATAACGACGTTCTGAACGGAATTCAGGATGTCACCAAATTTATAAACGCAGGGGTCATATACATCCATGAATCCTGCAAGTCCACTCTGGAGGAATTTGAAGCCTACTCGTGGGCGGAGGATTCCGCGGACGGTGACAAGGTCATCAAAGAGAATGACCACAGCATGGACCAAATTAGATACTTCTGTCGAACTGTACTGCGCGTAGAGTTCGGCTTTTTAATTTAATAACCGAGGAGAAAACCCAATGAGTATTTTTTCCACAATATGGGGGAGGTTAAAGAATTTGTTTGCATTTGAAACAGATGTCAGTAAGGCGTTTGGGGTACAGCTGATCGAGTCCTCCATCATGGAGGGAAAAATCAGACTCTGGAACGCCATCTCGTCCGATGAACCGCCCTGGCTGAATGCAGAGGACGGCATCGAGACGGTCAATATGGCCAAACATATCACCGACACCCGCGCCAAGCTCATTACCCTTGATTTGGGTATTGCAGTGCATGGCTCGGGAGATAAGCTGAAGGTGTCGAGCACAATGGAGCAAGCCCCTGTGTCGGGGCGCGGGGAATGGGTGCAGGGTATTGTCAACAACCTGATCACCCGTCTGCCCGAGGCGGTGTCTGATGGTCTGCGGCTGGGCGGGTTTATCCTGAAATACAATGGGGTGAACTGGGACTTCCTCATGCCCGGTGACTTCTGGATCACGGCGGTAGACGGGGACGGCAACATCGTGGGTGCGGTATTTCCCGAGTATATCACCAAGGGCAGCGACCGCTTTACCAGACTGGAATACCACCGCTTTGAGGGTGAACATTACATTGTCACCAACAAGGCCTACCGTGACCGCACCATGGGCGGACAGCAGAACAAGCTGGGTGCTGTCGTTCCTCTGGAGTCTGTGGAGGAATGGGCGGGGATGCGAGATGAGACTATCATCAGCGGTGTGGACAAACCCCTGTTCGGATTCTTCCGCGTGCCCGGCTCCAATACCTTTGATCCTGGTTCTCCGCTGGGGTGTGCGGTGTTTGCCAATGCCGTCAATGAGCTGAAGGCCATTGATATTGCCATCAGCCGCAAGAACGATGAGGTTGAGGACAGCAGGCACGTGACCTTTGTGGGGCAGAACGTTATCAAGTCAGCCGAAACCAAGGGGATCACCCTGCCGCGCTATGTGAAAGGTTTGGGCATTGGCCTGAACGATAGCGCGGTATCCTCCATCCACGAGCACAACCCCACCTTGCAGACCGATGCCCGCATTAAGGACATTAACTTCAACCTGTCCATGGCAGGCGTCAAATGCGGATTCTCCGAAGGCGTCTTCGTCATGGATGGGCAGACGGGGGTCATTACCGCAACACAGGTGGAGAGCGACGACCGCGACACTATCCAGACCATCAAGGCGGACCGCGATGCTCTGCAGGCGGCAGTTGATCAGGCACTGTACGGCGCAAACGTGCTGGCTACTCTGATGAACCTTGCTCCCAAGGGAGATTACGAAATCACCTACAGCTTCGGGGACATTACGTACTCCTACGAGGAGGACAAGGCCAGCTGGAAATATTACGTTTCCCAAGGCTGGGTGCCTGCCTGGAAGTATCTGATGAAGTTTGAGAAGATGACCGAGGAAGAAGCCAAGGCGTTGACGGGTGAGGCTGCGGCCAAAAAGAAGAAGGGCTTGTTCGAGGTGGAATAAATGCTGACGCCTGAAGAACTGCTGGAACTGGTGGAGACCATGCAGCCTGTGTTGGATGACCTGAACACATGGATCACAAAGGACCTCATTCGTCGGTTCATGGCTCGCATGGAGGGCACTGCCCTCCACATGACCAACACCGACACATGGCAGGTACAGCTTTATCAAGAAGCAGGCGGTCATGTGGCGGAGCTGCAGCGGGAAATCGCAAACTTCACGGAGCTGGCAGAGGATGAGGTGCGCAGGATCTTTGAAGATGCAGGCATCCGCGCCTATGCAGCAGACTGTCTGGTGTATGCTGCGGCAGGTCTGCAGGTGGCGGAGCTGGCTGACAATGAGCGGATGCTCCGCATCCTGCAGGACACCTACGAGCGCACCAATGGGGAAATCTTCAACTTCACCCGCACCACCGCCCGACAGTCTCAAAAGCGGCTGATGAAGGCACTGGACAATGCCCATATGAAGGTGGTCACAGGAGCCCAATCCTATACGGCAGCGGTAAAGGAAGCGGTGGAGGAACTGGCCAAGGGACAAGCAGAGGTGGTGTACCCCACGGGACACGTGGACACCCTCGAAACCGCTGTGCTTCGTGCGGTTAGAACCGGCACAGCCCAAGCCAGCGGCAACATGGCACTGCAGGGGATGATAGACCATGACTGGGACATTATCCTTGTGTCAGCCCATCTGGGCGCTCGATACGGTGACGGCGGACCGAACCCCGGCAACCATCATTGGTGGCAGGGAAAGTTTTACAGCCGCACGGGAGCTACCCCACATCTGCCCGACTTTATTGAAGCCACAGGCTACGGTACTGGGGAAGGGCTGAGCGGATGGAACTGCCGCCACTCCTTCGGCCCGGGCGACGGTGTGCACAATCCCTATACTGCGTTCGATGCAGAGGAAAACCGCAAGGCTTATGACCTGAGCCAGAAGCAACGACAGATGGAGCGGGCAATCCGCAAGACCAAGCGGGAGCTGCTGGGCTATCGGGAGTCTATCAAGTGCTGCACCGACCCTGTTACGAAAGAGGCACTGCAATGGGAGTACGATAAGACCGCCGATAAGCTGAGAAAGCAGAATGCAGCCTATAAGGACTTCTGCATGACCAATGATTTGAAGCCTTATAATGACCGACTGTACACTGCCAAGTGGAACCGTGAGGAAGCATCGAGGGCGGTGGGAGCTGCGAAGCGGTATAAGAAGGCTCTTGAAAAGCAGGAGCAATATGATAAAATGATAGAGGAATTGAGAGCAAGTGGAAGCTTCTCTCAAAAGGCTCTGTTACATATTCCACCCAGAAAACTACCTGAAGTAGAACTGGAATTTGACGACAAGCATATCAATCAAGAGCGAATGCATAATGTCAGCAAGGCAGATGCGGAAAAATGGATTCGGGAGAGTAAACTTTCGGCTACTGTTTGGAATGGGCGATACGAACGCTACTATGCAGAAGCAGGAGCGGTTTATGTGGATATGCTTGAAAACAAAATCAGAACGGCGTATTCAAGTCTTGAATTTGATGATACAACGAAAGCGATATTGGAGGTGTTGAGAAAGTATGGTTATTAACTACCCTGTAAAGTGTCCGCTGATGAATGAACAGGAAATTCCCGAGGAGGTTTGCTTTGACATCCATGGTGTTGTGGATTGGGGCGCTCCCAAACATACTGCTCCGAACGAGGCTTTCTCACAGGATGGATATAAGGAAATTTGTCGTTCCTGTCAGTTCCATAGAGATGACTAAATTATATAGTTTTACCAAAAGCACTGTGCTGCATTGCACGGTGCTTTTTTATATGCCCTCTTTCAGATCATGTCGGGGCAGGACCGACAAAGGGCACCAATTTGGCTATCCCGCAAGCCTATGAGAGCGGGGCAGAGGGTCACGGCGACGACCTAAAAAGCCTATCTGTGAAAGGAGAAATCCGTATGAAGACCGAAGAACTGATTGCTCTGGGGCTGACCCAGGAGCAGGCGAACTCTGTGTTTGCTATGGCCGGCAAGGACAGAGAAAAGGACAAGAAGACCATTGAAGACCTGACTGCGGAGCGTGACGACCTGAAGACCCGTCTGGAAACTGCCGAGAACACCGTCAGCGCATTTGAGGGCAAGAGTCCCGAGGATGTGAAGGCAGAAATCGAGAAGTACAAGAACCAGTCTGAAGAAGCCGGCAAGCGTTACGAAGCGCAGATCACCGCCCGTGATCAGCGTGATTGGCTGAACGCACAGTACGATAAGTACGAGGTTACCTCCCCTTATGCCCGCACCGCTCTGACTGCAGAACTGCAGGCGGAAGGCAGCGGCGTTACTTGGAAGGACGGCGGCTATATGGGCTTCGAGGACTTTATGAAGAAGGCCAAGGAAAAGGACGGCTCTATTTATCTGACTGCGGAAGAAAAGGCTGCAGCAGCGAAGGCAGAGCCCCCCAAGAAGGAACCTTCCATTGTCGGTCCTACCGGTGGAAAGACCGGAGGCGGCAAGAAGTACGTTCCTCCCAAGGTATTTTAAGAAAGGATAAAACATTATGCCCAGAATTGAATCTCTGAACATTCTGCTGGAAGGCGAAGGCAAGGCTTATCTGTCCGAGCTGTACGGCAGTGTCATCGAAAATGTGCAGAAGGATACCGTTTCTTCTCACATGAAGAACAAGGACCTGAGCGGCGACCCCGAAGCAGGTTCCGTGGAAGCAAAGCGCTTCGCAAACGCAACCCCCAAGGACTACGGTACCGCTCGCGGTAAGGGCAAGGGCGATGCTGTGAAGGCAAAGCCTGTTGTAGTCGCCATCGACCAGGACAAGGAAATTGTCGAAGAACTGGAAGCAAAGGACATCAAGCTGCTGGGGGTTGACGGTGTTCTGGACCGTCGTTCTCAGAGCCATGCAATCAGCATGGTCAGCGCACTGGACAAGGAATTCTTTGCAGTGGCTTATGAAAACGCTGTGGAACTGGAAGTTCCCGCAGACACCGAAATCGAAGACGAAATGGAACTGGCTATCCAGGAACTGGAAAACACCCAGAACGACTATGTGGACGGTGTTCCCAGAGCTCTGATGCACATGGTTCTGTCCACCAAGTATTACGGCAAGGTGCGCAACCATCTGGACAAGGTTACCCGCTCCACCGTTGACAGCGGTGAAGAAGAATTCCATGTGTACCACGGTGTTGCCTGCTACCCCAGCGTGCATCTGCCCGCAGGCTGCGACTGGCTGCTGATGGTAGACGGCGCTGTTGCGCAGCCTGCATGGTCTAACGGATATGTTGCCGAAAAGATCCCTCTGTCCGAAGCTTATGGTGTGTCCCTGTTCTACCATAACGGCACCGCAGCAGTCACCCCTGACCTGATCCTGACCAAGGCTAAGGCATAAGGAAGGAGCAAGAAAAATGGCAAAGTTTAAGAATCTGACCACCGGTAATGTGCTGGTGGTGAAGGAAAAGGGCACCATCGCCCTGATGCAGAAGTCCGAACGCTACGAGGAAATCAAGGACACCAAGTCCAAGAAATCCGAAGCAGACAAGTAATCGGGAGGGGATCCACATGGCATACGCCGACTATAAATTTTACACCTCCGAATATGCAGGGGATGTGCTGACGGAGCAGAACGCCAACAAATGGCTGACCCGCGCATCCGATGAAGTGGATGCTGTTACCTTCCATCGCCTTGCGTCGGGCTTTCCTACGGTGGAAAGTCACGCAGTCAGAGTGCGGAAGGCGGTGTGTGCTGTTGCGGAAACCCTCTATCGTGTGGACGAAGCACGACAGTCCATGACGGCGACCAAGGATGAGCGGGGCAACTATCACGGCCCCGTCACCTCCGTGTCCTCCGGGCGTGAGTCCATCTCTTATGCCTCCAACGGAAAAGAAACGGTATATGCCAAAGCGGCAACGGATACCACAGCACTGGCTTCCCTGATTCTGGGAGATGTGGTGCGGTATCTGGGCGGTGTCCCCGATGCCAACGGTGTGAACCTGCTGTATGCGGGGGTGAGCTGATGTACGACAATACGCTCACGCTCTTTAACTACCACAAGGCCACCAACCTGTGGTACACAACCGTGTTCCACGGTGCGGATGTAATCGCTGCGGAGGGCTCCGGAAGCTCTGTGCAGGGCATCCAAAACAAGGATGTTGTTGACATTATCATCCGCACCAACGCCATGCAAAAAGCGGTGACTCCTACGGGAGCGAAGCAGTACCTTCGGCCGAAAGAGTATGGAGCCTGCGGTAATCCCGAAAGTGCCTTCACCTTCACGCCCCAGACGGATTTCATCATTGTGGGGGATTGTGGGGCAAAGGAGCCGTTAAAGGATGACGAAGACAGCGGTTTGTACCATCGCATGAATGACATCCACGATGGAGTGTACCTCATCCACACAGCAACCTACTATTCACTTCTGCCGCACTTTGAGATAGGGGGTGCCTGATATGTCTGATATCATTTTCGTGGAGAAGATCGCTTATGTATCCAGCGGTATCCGCTGCGAAATCGACCTCTCCCGCTTCCGCAAGCAGTTTGAGGAAGCACAGTGGTATTTGGGAAATCAAGTGCTCCATGACTGCAAGCCCTTTATGCCTCACCGCACAGGCTCCCTGCAGCAGCGGTCTATGGTACTGCGGGAAGGCCGAGAAGTGGTATTCCCCGGACCTTATGCACGATTCCAGTATATGGGTAAGGTCATGGTTGACCCCGAGACGGGATCTCCCTGGGCACGAGCGGGAGTGCAGAAGGTGGTCACAGACCGCCCTCTGACCTATGGTGCAGGCGGCCCCAAGTGGTTCGATGCTGCCAAGGCAGCCCACGGTGAGGCGTGGATTGCGGAAGTAAAACGAATCGGAGGTGGCGGATAATGTCCGAAAAGCCCAAGGTCATTGATGTGGAAGGCAGCGACATTGTCACGACTGCGCTGCGTAAGCTCCTGAACGAGTTCCCCGGTTTGGATGGACGGAAAATCGAGTTCTCCACTCTGGGGAAAACGTCGGGCATCGGCTTCTTTCCCACCTCGGGAGCGGTGCTGCTAAGCAACAAGGAAGACATCATGGGCCATGTGAAGCAGGTCTGTATGTATCCCTTCACGGTGTACTACCGTGCAGCCCCCAAGACCGAAGATGCGAAAATCCGCATCAAGGAATTTCTGGATCTGTTGGGGAAGTGGCTGGAGATGCAGCCCATCACCGCAGCAGGGCAGACGTATCAACTGAAATCTTACCCGACCCTTGAGCAAGGTCGTGTATTAAAATCCATCAATCGCACAAGTCCCGCATATCTGGATGCCGCCTACACAGACGGCATTGAGGATTGGGTTATTGCATTGACGCTCAAATACGAATCCGAATTTGACAAATAAGGAGCTACGATCATGGGAAAAATTGAACGTAAGTATCTCGCTCATTTCATCGACGCAAGCTTCGGCGCAACCGAGACCAACTATGTCCGTCTGGGTACCGATCTGGAGGAGTTCAACGATCAGCTGAACCCCGAAGTGGAAGTGAAGCAGAATATCATCGGTGAACAGAACGTGCAGCACAACGGCTATGCGGTGCAGTCCGATGTGGAACCCTTCTACGCATACAGCGGCGATCCTCTGTGGGAACAGCTGTCCAAGATTGCCAACGAACGCCTCACCGGTGATGCGTGCATTACCACGAAGGTGGATGTGCTGCTGGCAGAGGACGGCAAGGTGGAATGGGCATACCGCGAAAAGGTGTGGGTCATCCCCACCGCCATCGGCGGCGATACCACCGGTGTGCAGATCCCCTTCACCATCTACAATGCAGGCGAACGTACCGCAGGCAGCTGGGATGTGAAGACCAAGACCTTTACCGCAACCGAAAGCGACGCCGAGTAAAGGGCAACAACTGTATGACACCCTCACAGCAATGTGGGGGTGTTTTGATTTTAGGAGGTTTATCAAATGGCAAAAGACATTCAGAAGATCAACGGCATTGTCGTTGATGACGGCAGCGTTAAAGAGACTATCCTCAACAAGTTCGGCGAAGAAGTGGGCGTGTTCTATTTCCGTCCCACGGACGTCGGCATGGTTGATCGCTATAACGAGATCGCAGAGAAGTTCGATAAAATCACCGAGCCTCTGGAGCAGGTGGATATTAACCCCGACGGCACCACCGATGGGGACGATGCCTCCATGGAGGCAATGCGTGAGGCTGAGAACAGACTGTACGAAGCCTGTGACTATCTGCTGGGAGGCAACTTCTCCGACGCGTTCTTTGGGAAGATGAAGCCCTTCTCTCCCGTGAACGGTCGTTTCTACTGTGAAATCGCCATTGAGGCGGTTGGGCAGTACATTTCCCAACAGTTTGACCGTGAGACCCAGAAGGTCAACCAGCGTGTGCTGAAGTACACCCAGGGCTATCAGCCCCACGGGAAGAAAAGCGGCAAGCATAAGGGCGGCAAGAAGTAATGATCGGACACCTTCCCACACAGCTGACAGTGAACGGATGCAGCTATGCCATCCGCACCCACTTTCAAGCGATTCTGGACATCCTGTGTGCCTTTGATGACCCCGAGCTGGAGAACGAAGAAAAAGCATATACCTGTCTGTACATCCTGTACGAGGACTTTTTCGACATTCCCGAGAAAGACTATGAGGCTGCTTTCAAGGCGGCCTTGGAGTTCATTGAGCATGGGGCATCGTCCGACAAAGGGAAGTCCGTGCGCCTCATGGACTGGGAGCAGGATGCACCCCTGCTGTTTCCTGCCATCAATAAGGTGGCGGGCTGTGAAGTCCGCAGCGCGGCGTATATCCATTGGTGGACCTTCCTCGGGTACTACAT
>JAFQDR010000187.1 GCA_017415945.1 Oscillospiraceae bacterium | reverse complement strand
TATTGCCTTCTTCCTTCAGACACTTAACCCACTCTGCTGCCGCCAAAGCTTCGGTTTCCACATGTATGTTTGCTTGCGGAAACACCTTCGTAAGCTCTGCTGCCAGTTCCTCCAGCATATTCTGTTCATCGTCTACTGCTATAGAAATCGTAGAAGTCTCCACCAACCTCTTTCGCCGCGATCATCTGCGCGTATATCTTGAATTCCTCGTTTTCAGGGAAGTTTGTGGGGAGCGCCGAAAGCTGAATCTGCTTCGCGTATTCCAATTCCTTATCAATACGTGCAGCTGCTTCTGCGATATAGCGTTTGAGCGTGGAAACCGTCGAGTTGATGTCATCCGACAAGGATGAGAATTCTCTGTTCGATCGAACATCCACGGTAACATTCAGGTCTCCCTTTGTGATCTGCCCGAGCGTATCGTTGATCTTCTTCAGATTATTGATGATGACACGTTTAATGAGTACATAAATAAATATGAACAGAGTTGCAAAAATGATGACCTGCATAAAGATGCTTGTCAGCATGGAAGCATCTCTCATGAACATAGCCTCGTCAACAGGCATAGCCGCGATCAGGCAATATCCCTCAACGAACTTGAATACATACATATACTCAATGCTCTCATCACTGATGCCGTCTACAACATCTGCATAGTAGAGCGCAGTAGCGGTCTGCCCATTCAACATCTCCTCCGGAGGTTCAATACCTATGACAGAGATATGCTTGCCTGCATTTTCATCATCGATAACCATGCGAAACTCTTCGTCAAGAACCAAAACAAAGCCGCTTGTGCCAACGTGACGTTTTTTGGTTACGTCAATGACAAACTCGTTGAGCATATCGTGGAACTGCTCGGCGTCGTATCCTACCTGAATAAAACCGCCGCCCGCAAGGTTTGCTGCTGCATATTTTCTCCATACAGATTCATCCTTGCCTCTGCGGGAATATTCCTGCACGAAAGAATTCTGAGTATTCAGTTTATCAACAAATTCTTTTGATTGCTCCTTGCAATTCATATCATAGCCTATACTGTCCACTTCAGTGGACTTTTTAATGATACCCTCCGCATCCACAACATTGATTTCCTTAATGCCGTGTTTTTTCGTAATGGCATCAAGAGAGGCAGTCGGGTCTTTTTCGTATTCCTGTTTTACCTGCTCTGCAATTTCAAGCAGATGAATATTTGATTTTTCTCTTACAGCTCCCTCAACATCGTTAATGGAAACGGTAAACACTTCCTGTGTTTCAATCCGTGCCATTCCATTCTGGAGAATCAGCGTGAAAGTACTGGTGATCAGATAAGCAATAACGATGCAGCTGAGAAGTCTACGCTGAAATGTATTGGCGATTCCCTCAGTGGTTTTCTTTTTGAAGAATCCCTCGTGACTGAAAAGAGAAACCAAGATGATAGACACCCCCACAGCGATCGAGTTGCCGAGCATCATAGGCCAAGTAGCACCCTTGACAAACTCAAATGCCTGAGAGGAATTATCCATATTGGTCAAGAAGATTAAAATCATATGGATAACTTCGCACACCACAGCAATACATATGCCGTAGCTCCAAGTAGGCTTTTTATTGTCGAACATCAGCTTTCTGAGCCCTGCCGCCATAAAACCGGCAAGAATCGTTGCAAGACTGCAGGCAAGGCGTGTATACATACCGCCACCCCAGTACACAGAGAACCAACGGAAGAGACCGCCAATAAGACCGGAAATAATGCCGGCGGGTGCACCAAATATAAGGCCTGCCGAAAGAGGTGCTGCATCACGAACATTAACCGTTGTCCCAAGCCATTCAACGCCGTAGCTTGATGCGAAAGCGGAAACCCCGCCAAATAAAAATCCGATAATAATCTGCTTTGCTATATAGGGGAGCTTTTTGGCAGAGGTATGTTTGTCTGCTAAATAAACACCCAGCACAAGAGCACAATTTATAAGAATGGGAATAGCTAATTTCACACAACCACCTCCTTAAATAAACAAACCGATCAGTACTTGAACTGCTTTGGATATAAAATCACCAATAACCCCAACTGCTAACAGTAATATCATATATAGGAACATGCTGCCGCGGCTTACGGAATTCTTCGTAATACTGTAGTAGAAATTAAACTGTCCCTGCAAATTATTTTCTCGGCTCTGGTTCCACTGATATGTAATAACGTCATCGTATTGGTAATCCTTTGGGAGATAATTTCTGTACAGATTTTCTTCCAGTCTTCGAATGCGATAACAATTACTGTCGTTGAGTTCGTATTTTTCATCAACCGAGAGTGTAATAACTGCTTTGCTCAGTTTTTGCCGATGAAACATACCGATACGGGTAATCTCTTCCGGTAAAAGTCTCGATTCATTAATACGAATGGAATAACCGTATTTTTCTGACACAACTGGTGTCGTAATCAGGTCGCGCAGCCGTTCCATCGCGTTCTCAACATCAACACAGGGTTTGAATATAGCATCCAATGATTTATGTGGCATACGCCAAATGAAATAACCTTCATCATTGTCAAGATGCGGCTGTAATTCCTGTAAACCAACACGAATCAACGTTCCGTTCGATATTGCCTCTACGTCGAAGCTCGTTGTACTTATATGTACGATATCAACGGTCTTGCCGTTGTAGGCAATCTCCGAGGTGTGTTGATTTTTCTTATAGTCAACAATGCAGGCAGCGCTGAATATCGCCTGTAGTATTTTTGTGTCCCCAAAAGAAAGGGATACATCTTCAATTTCCTCTTTCATAATAGAAAACGGCACATATACATTCAGCGATTTACTTAACTTAATGCCATGTATGTGAATTGCAATATCTACATAACTTTTGCCTTTGGGGTTTAACCAATCGTTAATGTGAATCGTACTTGTATCTTCACCGTCTATCCATACAGCCCACCCATCATCGGCAAACTTTCTTTGCTTTTTAGGCATCGTGTTTCCCTCACTTATATAATCTTTCTACCCGCTACGAATTTCCCGGTAATATTTTTCTCATCAAGTCCAAGATAGACTGCGCACTCCATCAGAAGCCTTCATGAAAACTTCTTGGATCTGAGCTTTTTCTTCGTCAGTGTATTCTTCGCAATGATCCATCAAGTCATCAATGACTGTCTTGAATTTCTTAAGCAATTCTTTTCGTCCTGCATTTTGTTTGCCTACATTTTTTCTTAAACTTGGCTTTATATTTGCTCTTTTTGGTATTACATGTCCTTCGGCTTTCGCACCATCGCATAATGGGTAACAGTACTTTTGGGGATTTGCTCTTCTTTCATTAAATCAAACCCATAATGCCGATAAAGTCCTACGTTTGACTCTTTGTTGGTTTCCAGATAGGACACCATGCGCTCATCATCGCAAAATTGCAACATCGGGCGCATCAGCTTGCTTGCTATTCCCTTTCCCTGGACGTCATGCTTAACGGAAAGGTTAAATAAGTACCAATCATAATTGTTGGTAAACTCTTTCTTCAGGTTCATGGCGTATTTCTCGTAGGTGAGCAGCCTGCCGATAAAACCAACGCCCGAATGTAAGAACAATTTAAGCCCACCGTTTCTCAAAAACGGTAAGGTCTTGTTTCCCGTAAAACCAAAAGGAAGCCAAGCCGCATATCCGTTTATTTCCTCGCTGTCAGCGTATATGATCGCATCCTCGGTCATTGTTTTTAAAGTAACCTTCATAAGAGCTCCGATGCTTTCGCATCATACTTCCCCTTGGTGAACCAATTGTGCAAGGGGTAGTCGCGGTATGCATCTGCTGCGACCTCAGCCAATCGATCAATATCTTTTTTCTGTACGATATATAGACCTGCCTTTTCTATTACACGTTTTGCAAGCGGAATTTCAATTTTTCTAACTAATTTGTCCATACCTACTCCTTGAGAAACCATGAAATCCAACATGGTCTGTCTTTATTTTAATTTACTTCCGCCAAGTTCAGCAATCGGTGCGCTTTCCACTTTTGAGATAGGGAGATGATTGTTGTACATACCCAGAACTTTATAAGGAATTCCTTCCTCCTTCAGAATCTGACAGAAACAATCCATATACTTCGTTTTTCTGTTCATCTGCATCAAAGAAATGCAGAAATTATCACCAACATCCGAAATCTCAAACAGCAAGTGGGCATCTGTAATAATGTGGACACGCTCCACATACTCGGTCATCGTGCCCCAATCCTCACGACCCACATAGTTAATAAGAACCGAATTATGTACATCGGGAACACGATGGCTGTATTTGGACGCGTATTTGTTCTTGTTTTTCAAGCCCTTGACGCCATCCACGATATCGGTGTAATCATAAAAACGGCGAAGGGTCTCATAGGCGTATTCGGGCTGACTCTGCAAAAAGGTAGAGCCTCTGAGCACGGTGCAGATCCTGTCGATGGGCCACTCCAGCGCATGATGTGGGACAAGCAGGAAAATATGAGAAAGAAGATCATGGTGTGTTTTGGGGCACCCCACCTCAGCACGATAATTATGGTTGGTTTCAATACGCAGAGGCAGCTTGTTCTTGGGCAGTGCGCGATAGAGGGCCTTGGCCATAATCGCCGCCACCACGGTCATGGGACTGCCATCGTTTTCGCTGACAAATTTCATCAAATCCTTTTTGGGGATCTGGAGTTCATAATGAACACTGTCGCGGAAAACAAGATTGCCAAAGCCGAAAAGATATTCCAGGCCAGGGAACCAAACTTCGTCTTTTTTCAGCTTGTCCACGGGCGCGTCCTCAGGCAGACCATCCAATTTAGGGAACGCGTATTCTGCTTCCGAAACCGGCGTTTCCGTCATAATGGTGGTACCCGGCTCCGGGCGCACACCATAGCGGGCGCAGATATACTCGTAAACGGTAGTCTTGATCCACAAAAATGTGCCGCAGCCACCGCACATTCCGTGATACATGTTGAAGTAAATACAGTTATCCTCATACTCGATGCTGCAAGGCTGATAATTTACCTTTTCGGAGAACAGATAAGTCCGCTTTGAAGAAACCGGGGTGACGCAGATGATTCTGGGATTTGGGATCAAATCAATACCGCCGTCTTCATCAATGTGAATCTGCTTGGAATAGTACGGGAAGCGGCAGAAAGCTTTTTCCGCAGCTGATTTTAGTGCATCAGGCAACACCGGATCTTTCATCACCACTTTGATCCGGATATTGAAGGTTATAAAACGATTTGATTCGTGTAACAAATAAGCATCTGGTGAATATTTCATATAGAACCTCTCTAACAATTACTGACGAAGCATAGCAGTCAATGCTTCGAATACAAGCAGCGCTGTTTCGCGATACATAAAATCATCTGCATTCTCTGCTCCCTGAAGATGCTTTACCACGGCAGCTTCCGGATGGAACTGAAAACCAATGATAAAGTCTTTGCCGGTATATTCAATGATCTCGATCATCTTTTCTGAATTCGTATCAACACTTCCCGATACGATCAGATTGGTATCATCAACATTCAAAACAGCCTGATGATGCCAGGAAGGGCAACCGGTCAGAAGATCCTGCTGATAGATTTCATAAGCGAGAGAGTCATTGGCGACAGACACATCATGGGGAGCATAGTCTCTGTAGGATTCGGGGGTTGCTTTTTCGTTACGGTGCTGATACAGGTACTCCTTATTCAGATTTTGAAAATGCGTAGGAATATCCTGAATCATCTCTGCTCCACTGACTACCGCAAGCATCTGCATACCACGACAGAAGCCAACTGCAGCAATATCTTTTTCTATACAATAGGACATCAAAATGTAGTCAGAAGCATCTCTCGTTGCGTTAAAATCAATTTCGGCTTCAATCCCGTGCCAAGGCTCGGGATCAGAATAAAGGGAAGAGCTGATGTCCTCGCCGCCCGTAAAAATCACGGCATCGATACCTTGCATGACCTCTTCGATGTTGGTGCTTTCCCACAAATTCTCTTTTATGGCATTCGCGGACTCAAGTGTAAGACCTCCAACTTCGTCCGTACAATCCACAAGAGTATTATTGCTGTCGTATGTAAGGTAATCCGCTTTGACCTGCTCTAAAAGGACCGGTTTGCCACCAGCTTCCTCAACCGCAGCAACAATGTTTGTGTAGAATTCTGAATCGGTATCGGCTCGCCATGCAATAACTATAACAACCTCCTCATTTGAAGGGCTGACTGTGCACCCTGCGAAAATGAACAGACACAGTGAAACAATCACAGATAGTGAAGCAAGGTTGCGGCGAATACATGCGACATTATTTTTACGTTCCATAATATATTGCTCCTACATTTTCAAAAGCTATTCACGTGTTGTCAAAGAATAAACACCTATATAAATTTACTCTTTAGGCCATTTACTCTTTAGGCCGCATCCTCTTTCTGCTGCTGCCGATTGCATTTTGCGGACATACGAGTAAACAGAGGTGACAGCCCACACAGTTTTGCGGGATCAGAACCGGCTGACGACGTTCTTCGTCAAACCGCAGTGCCTGATGACC
>JAFQDR010000186.1 GCA_017415945.1 Oscillospiraceae bacterium | reverse complement strand
TAAATCAAATCTAAGCAAACCGCCATCCTCATAAACGAAAACCCATCCATGTCTTGGAACTATATAGGCCTCGCAGAGTTCGACGCGTAAGCGGCGAATAAAATCAAATCATTTTTTGCGCCGGCATGTACGAAGTGAAGAATACTTCTCAGGCTGCAAGTGTGCGAGCAAAGCGAGTGCGCACAGCAGACTGCAAAATATCATTTAGAAGCTCTTACAGAGCTTTTAAATGAGTAAACTGGTCTGGGTCTCCCCTCTGTCCTCGGGGCGCAGCAGGGCACCTGCCGCAGGCAGCGCCTTTGCCTTATAGCGTTTTCTGTCGTGAAGTCCGCTTTCTTCTACGGGAGTCACACGCTCCAGCTTATACTTGGGCTTCATTTTCAGTACCTGTACACCCTGCGTGGTACGGCTGGACTTGGCCTGCAGCATCTCGGAATGGAGAAGCAGTGCTCTGCCTTCCGTGGTGAACAGCACATATTCGCCTTCTTCCTTCATTTGTACTACCTGTACCAGAGGGCTCTTATCGGAGTAAGCACCTGTCAGACGCTTACGGTTGGTCTTGGTTTCATACACGCTTGTGGGGAACTTTGCCACCTTACCGTTCTCAAAGAACAGAAGCAGCATGGTATCGGGGTCTGCGGGGATCATGGTCAGCACGCTTTCCCCTTCGTCCATTTCCAGTTTGGAGGGCAGGTATACACCCAGCACAGAGGCCTTGGCATCCTCCACATCCCGCAGCCGCAGCTTATAAACCTGCTGCCTGTCGGTAAATACAAGGAATTCCTTGCGGTTGCTGGTCTCATAGCTGACCAGAGGCCCATCCCCGTCCTTGTACTTCTGTTCGGCATTCATGCGCAGAGACTGGGGCGTGATTTTCTTGAAGTAGCCTTCCTTGGACAGGAACACAGTGCAGGGATAATCGGGCACCATATCGTCCAAATTCAGTGTTTCCACTTCCTCCGCACGGACGATACCCGTACGGCGAGGAGTGGGATACTTCTTCATTACATCCTTCAGCTCACGGATGATGATATTCTTCACACGGGTCTTGCTCTTGAGGATGGCCTCCAAATCAGCGATTTCTTCCTCTAACTTGGTAGTCTCCTCTAAGCGGCGCAGGATGTATTCACGGTTAATGTTGCGCAGCTTGATTTCCGCAACGTAGTTTGCCTGAATCTCATCGATTTGGAATCCGCTCACAAGGTTGGGTACAACATCCGCTTCCTTTTCGGTCTCGCGGATGATTTTAATTGCCTTGTCAATATCCAGCAGAATGCGCCCCAGACCCTGCAGCAGATGCAGCTTATCCTTCTTCTTGCCAAGGTCGAAGTGCACTCTCCGCTTGACACATTCCGTACGCCATGCGGTCCACTCACCCAGAATCTCACGGACACCCATGACCTTGGGGTAGCCGCCAATGAGAATATTGAAGTTACAGGGGAAATTATCCTGCAGAGGAGTCATCTTAAAAAGCTTCTGCATGAGCAAAGCGGGGTCGGTGCCCTTCTTCAGGTCAATGGCCAGCTTCAAGCCGTCCAGACCCGTTTCGTCACGCATATCGGAAATCTCTTTGATTTTACCGCTCTTGACCAGCTCCGCCACCTTGTCGATGATGATTTCGGACTTGGTGGTATAGGGGATCTCGTAGATTTCGATAATATTGGCCTTCTGGTCATGCCGCCAGCGTGCACGGACAGGGAAGCTGCCGCGGCCGGTCTCGTAGATTTTCCGCATTTCCCCTTCGTTGTAAATGATCTCGCCCCCTGTGGCAAAATCGGGAGCGGGCATAGATGCCATCAAATCACATTCGGGATCATTGATGAAATCAATGGTGGCCTGACAGCATTCATTCAGATTGAAGCCGCAGATTTGGCTCGCCATACCGACCGCAATGCCCATATTGGCGCTGACCAGAATATTGGGATAGGTGGTAGGCAGCAGCGTAGGCTCCTGCATGGTGCCGTCATAGTTATCCACAAAGTCCACGGTATCGCTGTCAATATCACGGAACAGCTCGGCGCAGATATCCGCCAGCTTGGCTTCCGTGTAACGGGGAGCCGCATAGGACATATCACGGGAGTACACCTTACCAAAGTTGCCCTTGGAATCCACAAAGGGAGTCAGCAGTGCCCCGTTGCCCTTGGACAGACGTACCATAGTCTCATAGATAGCAGCATCACCATGGGGATTCAGACGCATGGTCTGCCCCACAATGTTTGCGGACTTGGTCTTTGCGCCCTTCTGCAAATTCATCAGATGCATAGTGTACAGCAGCTTGCGATGAGAGGGCTTGAAGCCGTCGATTTCGGGAATGGCTCTGGACACAATGACACTCATTGCATAGGGCATATAGTTGGTCTCCAAGGTCTCGGTAATGGGCTGCTCTACGACCTGACCCACCAGACCGATGACATTGGGATTATCGTTTGTTCGTTTGGTTTCTTTTTCAGCTTTCTTTCTTGCCATGTATGTTCTCCAATCAGCTCAAATCGGCAAATTCGAGGTAATATCCGCCCTCTTGAGCAATGTGCTCCTTACGGCCTGCCAGATTGTCCCCCAGCAGCATATCAAACATCAGCTGGGTACGCTCGGCATCCTCGGGCATCACACGAATCAGACGGCGGGTATCGGGGCACATAGTGGTCAGCCACATCATTTCGGGGTCATTTTCGCCAAGACCCTTGGAGCGCTGAATGGTGTGCTTGGCACCCTTGAAGTCCGATACGATTTTATTCTTTTCCTCATCGGTGTAAGCAAAGTAAGTTTTACCCTTGCAGTTGATCTCATACAGAGGGGTCTCCGCAATGTACACCAGCCCCTCTTGAATGAGGGTAGGCATGAGACGATAGATCATAGTAATAATAAGGGTGCGGATCTGGTAGCCGTCCACGTCCGCGTCGGAGCATATGATGACTTTACTCCAGCGGAGGTTCGCCATATCAAAGGGCGAAATATCCTTGATGTGCTTGTCCTTTACTTCCACACCGCAGCCCAGCACCTTCAGCAGGTCGGTGATAATATCGCTGCCGAAAATACGGGCGTAGTCGCTCTTAAGGCAGTTGAGAATCTTACCGCGGACAGGCATAATGCCCTGTGTTTCGGAGTCACGGGACTGCTTTACCGCGCCCAAAGCGGAGTCACCTTCCACGATATACAGCTCACGGACATTGGGGTCCTTGCTGCGGCAGTCTACAAACTTCTGTACACGGTTGGAAAGATCCATGGTGCCCGTCAGCTTCTTCTTGGCAGCCACTCTGGTGCGCTCCGCCTGTTCACGGGAACGCTTGTTGATGAGGATCTGGTCTATGACACGATCCGCTTCCAGTCTGTTTTCCGTGAAGTAGATTTCCAGATTCTCCTTGAAGAAGGCGGTCATGGCCTCCTGAATGAAACGGTTGGTGATGGCCTTCTTGGTCTGGTTCTCATAAGAGGTCTGGGTGGAGAAGCAGTTGGTCACCAGAATCAAGCAGTCCGCAATATCCTGGAACTTGATTTTGGATTCGTTTTTCTGGTACTTATTGGTCTTTTTGATATAATCATCCACCGCACTGACAAAAGCGGAGTTGGTTGCCTTTTCGGGGGCACCCCCATGCTCCAGCCAGGAGGAGTTGTGGTAATACTCAATACGGTTGGTCTGGTTGGAGAAACTGAAGGCTGCGGACAGCTTCACCTTGTATTCGGGCTTATCGGGACGGTCCTTGCCCCGACGCTCTGTCTGAATAAACACTGGGGCAGTCAGAGCCTTTTCCCCACCGATTTCCGCAACATAGTCCTTGATGCCGTTTTCGTACAGATACACGGTCTTTTCAAACTTGCTGCCCTTCTGGATGCGCAGCACAAACTTGACCCCCGCATTGACCACAGCCTGTCTGCGCAGGACATCGTGGTAAAATTCCTCGGGGATATTGATGTCCGTAAAGACCTCGATATCGGGCTTAAAGCGAATGGTGGAGCCTGTCTCCTTGCGGTCGGTGGGCTGCACGGACAGCTCCTTACCCTTCTTCCCTACGGGCACGCCCTTCTTGAAGTGCAGGTCGTAGCGGTTCCCATCACGGCGAACAGTCACATCCATATATTCGGATGCGTACTGTGTGGCACAGGAGCCAAGGCCATTCAAGCCCAGAGAGAATTCATAGTTCTCCCCTTCTTCGTTTTTATACTTACCACCGGCATACAATTCGCAGAATACCAGCTCCCAGTTATATCGTTTTTCATTGGGGTTCCAGTCCACGGGACAGCCGCGGCCAAAGTCCTCGATCTCAATAGAACCATCCTCGTAAGCCGTCAGGTTGATAGTAGTGCCATAGCCTTCTCTGGCTTCGTCAATGGAGTTGGACAGGATTTCAAAAACAGCGTGTTCGCAACCTTCCAGCCCGTCGGAACCAAAAATGACCCCGGGACGCTTTCTGACGCGGTCGGCGCCTTTCAGCTGTGAGATACTGTCATTACCGTATTTTTCCGCCATGGGTTCTCCTTTATCTCTAAAAATATTGATACTTATCCTATTTTAACTGATATAGTATAGCCGAAAACGCAAAATAATGCAAGTTCGGATAAAATACAAAAACCGAAATCCTCTTTGCATGGGATTTCGGTTCTCGGTTATTCAGCTCTGATGGTCACGCTTGTGATCACAGGCTGCGCATCGGGTGCAATGCTGCCGTTGTTGTCGGTGGGCTTGGCATCGTTGCAGATGGCATCGATCACATCCATACCCTCGGTAACTCTACCGAATGCCGCATAGCCGCCATCCAGATGAGGTGCGTCCGCGTGCATGATAAAGAACTGGGAGCTCGCACTATCGTATGCCTTGCTGCGAGCCATGGAGATCACGCCCCGCTCATGCTTGATGGGGTTATCCCAGCCGTTGGCGGCAAATTCACCCTTGATTTTGGTATCGCTGCCCCCTGTGCCGTTGCCCTCGGGATCGCCCCCCTGCACCATAAACCCGCTGATGATGCGGTGGAAGGTCAGCCCGTCATAAAAGCCGCTTTCCGCCAGTTCCACAAAATTGGCCACGGTAATGGGCGCAGCCCCTTGATCCAGCTGCACGGTAACAGTGCCGTAATCGGCAATTTCAATATCCGCATAATAGGTTGCGGTTTCATCCAGTTCCATCGTAACCACAGTGGTCTGTGCACTCTCTCCGCCCTGAGTACCGCCGCAGGCAGTCACCGTCAGCAGCAGACACAGAGCCAGAATCAGTGTTGTCATCTTCTTCATTGGTATTCCTCCCATATTTGAGATATACAGCATTATACACGGTTTCTCGGAAATGTCATGTATAATTTGAAAACTTTATCCCTTTACACTGTGAAATTTGTTTGACAAGGATTTCCAACGGTAGTAAACTGATAGTATCTATACGAGCGCATATGCGCACATCGGAGGGGTTACTATGTACGATATGGATCTGCTGAAACGGGCCGATACGGTCAACGAGCTTTTGGCAAGATACGGCGTAAAATTCGGCATTTACAAAAACAACACATTCAATGAACAACTCTTTCCTTTTGATGCCATCCCCAGAGTTATCGAGGCGGATGAATTTGACCGACTGGAACGAGGCTTGCAGCAGCGTGTCATGGCACTGAATCTGTTCCTAAAGGACATTTACAGTGACAAGAAAATCGTCAAGGATAAGGTCATCCCCGAAGAATTTATCTTCTCCTCCTCAGGCTATATGGCAGAGTGTGAGGGTGTCACCCCTATCAAGGATATCTATTCCCATATTTCGGGCATCGATCTGGTGCAGGGCAAGGATAAGCACTGGTACATACTGGAGGATAATCTCCGTGTGCCCAGCGGTGCCTCCTACCCCATGATCGCCCGTGATTTGTGCCGCCGTGCCAGCCCCACCACCTTTAAGAACATCAAGCTGGAAGACAACCGCAACTATGCCAAGCTCCTGAAGCAGACCATGGATCATGTGAACACAGGGGGGCTGAACGTGGTACTGACCCCCGGCCGCTACAACGCCGCTTATTTCGAGCACTCCTACCTTGCAGAAAAGACAGGAGCCCGATTGGTAAGCAGCCGCAATCTCCGTGTAGAAAACGACAATCTCTACTACGTCAACTACGACGGTTCTCTGGAACGAGTAGGCGCCGTGTACCGCCGCATTTCCGACGAGTATCTGGATCCCATCAACTTCTACGAGGGCTCTCTCATCGGTGTACCCCATCTGTACGATGTATTCAAGAAGGGCAACGTAGCTCTGCTGAACGCCCCCGGCAACGGCATCGCCGACGACAAGGGCATCTACTACTTTGTTCCCAAGATGATTCGCTACTACTTGAACGAGGAGCCTATCCTGTCCAATGCGCCCACCTATCTCCCCTACTACGAGGAGGACATGAAGTACACACTGGACAACTTCGACAATCTGGTGCTGAAAGACGTAGCGGAAGCAGGCGGCTACGGTGTAGTCTTCGGCAGCAAGATGACCAAGGAAGAAAAGGCAACCTTCATCAATCTGCTGAAGAAAGAGCCCCGCCGCTTCATTGCACAGGAGGTCATTGACTTCCTGGATCTGGACATTCTGGAAAACGGCGAGTTCCTGCCCCGCAAGGCAGACCTGCGTGCCTATGTTCTGACCACCGACAAGACTGTGGTTTGGAAGAGCGGCCTCACCCGTTTCTCCCGCAACCCCGATTCCTTCATCGTCAACTCCTCTCAGGGCGGCGGCTTTAAGGATACCTGGGTACTGTCTAAGTGATTGGGAGGTTATGATTATGAGCATTATTTCTTTTGAACAGGCCGACAGACTGTACTGGCTGGGCAGATACTCCGAGCGCGTGTACACCACCATCAGACTGTATTTTGAGAGCTTCGACGAGCTCATCGACGGCAGCGGCGACCTGTACCGCGGCTTCTGCCGCTCCATCGATATTCCCGATGTGTACGGCAGTATGGAGGTCTTTGAGGAACGCTATCCCTTCGACAGCGAGGATCCCAACTCCATCATGTCCAACCTGACCCGTGCCTACGACAACGCCATTGAGCTCCGCGACGAGATCGGCTCGGAGGTCATTTCCTACATTCAGCTGGCCATTTACGCCATGAACAAGGCAAAAATCAGCTCTGCTCCCCTCATTGAAATGCAGAAGGTCATGGACAATATCCTCGCTTTCTGGGGTATCGCCGACGACAGCATCGACTCCGAGCACGCCCGCAACATGATCAAGGCAGGCAAGCGTATCGAGCGCATTGACCTGTACGGCCGTCTCCATATGCCACGCAAGGAGCTGCTGCGTGAGATCAAGCGTCTCATCCCCCGTATTGAGCGCAGCGGTCTGAGCTATAACAAAGAAAACCTCATGCTGCTGAAGGAGCTGGCAGAGGCAGAAGAAATCGACTACTACCGTGTAGTCGCCACCGTGGAATCCATCGTATAAAGGAGCGTTTGATTTGCGAAAGCTGCAGTTCGAATATTGCATGGAGCTGACCTACTCACAAACCGTCAGCGAAAGTCACTATACCCTCAAGTGCCTCCCCCGTGATACAGATATGCAGCAGATCACCGACCTTACACTCACCATCACGCCCGCTCATGATTGCCAAAGGGGTACCGACTCCTTTGGCAATCTCACGGTCTATGGGAATCTCTATTTTCCCCACGACCGCTTCACCGTCACCGTCACTGGCACAGCGGAAACATGGCTGGCTGTCAGCCAGCGCTGTACCGAAAGCCCCATGCTGTATCGGCATCCCCATGGGCTGAACCGTCCCGATGAGGGAATCCGAAGCTACTTTGACGGCCTCATTTCGGATATGCCCCAAAATAGCCATTACGAAGCAGCCCTGTATCTCATGCACAGCCTGCACCGTGACTTTTCCTATGAGCAAGGTTTCACAGGTGTCAGCACCTCCGCGGGTGAGGCTTGGTCACTGGGTAAGGGCGTCTGCCAGGACTATGCCCACATTTTCATCGCACTGTGCCATTTGGCAGGCATCCCCGCCCGCTATGTCACAGGGATGATGATTGGCGAAGGTGCCACCCACGCATGGGTGGAGATCCTGAGCGGAGACTACTGGTACGCAATGGATCCCACCAACGACTGCATTGCCGCAGACAGCTATATCAAAATCGCCCACGGCAGAGATGCCGCAGACTGTATGGTCAATAAGGGCATCATCCGCAGCTATGCGGAGCAACACCAAACCGTGACCGTTCGTGTCACCTAAAGGAGAAACTATGATCACAACCATTGCATCGGTGGGACTGCCCGTCGATGAAGTATTGGAAATCAAAAAGAACCGCATCACCCCTGACGTTCTCACAGGCAGAGAAAAGCGCATCAGCATCGTCACGGGCATCCACGGCGATGAGCTGGAAGGACAGTTTGTCTGTTTTGAGCTGCAGCGTCGTATCCGTGAGCAGAAGCACTGTTTGAAGGGCATCGTGGATATCTACCCCGCCATGAACCCCTTGGGCATCGACTCTGTTACCCGCGGCATCCCCGCCTTTGACCTTGACATGAACCGACTTTTCCCAGGGAACAAGGACGGTTCCATGACCGAATACATCGCCTCCAAAATCGTGGGAGATTTGGAAGGCTCCGATTTGTGCATCGATATCCACGCCAGCAACATTTTTCTGACAGAGATCCCGCAGGTGCGCATCAATGAGCTCCACAAGGACACCCTTGTCCCCCTTGCCAAGGAGCTGAACATCGACTTCATTTGGGTACACGGTGCCAGCACCGTTTTGGAATCCACCTTGGCATACAGCCTCAACAGCCGCGGCACCCCCACCTTGGTGGTGGAAATGGGTGTTGGCATGCGCATCACCAAAGATTATTGCGATCAGCTGACCGACGGTATCTTCCGTGTCATGCACAAGCTGGGTATCTGGGACGGAGAGGTCATCGAGCCCCGCACCCCCATCTATTCCGAGGATCCCGATGATGTCAGCTATCTGAACGCTCCCACCGCAGGTGTATTTGTTCCCTCTGTCAAGCATTGGGTGCACCTGAAGCAAGGTGACGAAATCGGTCGAATCATCGACCCCCTCCAAGGGGAAGTGCTGGAAACCATCCTCTCCCCTGTTGATGGCATCCTGTTCACTATCCGTGAGTACCCCATCGTCAACAGCGGCTCTCTATTGGGACGTCTTCTGCGGAAAGAAGCCTATAAACCGTAAGATTGGAAAACAAAATGAATCGAATCGTACTATTTGAAGAAAAATCTTTGTACCGTGCCCCCTATACCGTGCGGGGCTTCGAGTTTGGCGCAGGTGAAAAGACTGCCTGCATCATCGGCAATCTGCGAGGCAATGAGATACAGCAGATCTATATTTGCTCCCGACTGGTCAAGGCCATGAAACGCTTGGAGGAGCAGGGACGCATTCACCATGGGCACAGCATTCTCATCGTTCCCGCCGCCAACCCCTACTCCGTCAACAGCAAGGAACGCTTCTGGCCCACGGATAAGACCGACATCAACCGAATGTTCCCCGGCTACGACCAAGGGGAAACCACCCAGCGCATTGCGGCAGGGATCTTTGATGTCATTAAGGATTACCGCTACGGCATCCAATTCTCCTCCTTCTATATGCCGGGGAAATTCATGCCCCATGTCCGCATGATGGAAACAGGCTACGAGGATGTGGAAATGGCCAAGCAGTTCGGGCTGCCGTACGTTGTCAGGCGAAAAGTGCGCCCCTACGACACCACTACCCTCAACTATAACTGGCAGATCTGGGACACCAAGGCCTTCAGCCTGTTTTCCACCGCCACCACGGAGATCGACCCCAAAAGCGCAAATAACGCCGTACACAGTGTTCTGCGCTTCCTGTCCAAACAGGGCATCATTGACTACAACACCCACGACGGCTATCTGTCCACCGTCATCAGTGACTCCCGGCTGCTGTCTGTACGCACCAAAAGCGCAGGCATTTTCGAAAACCTTATGGAAGTCGGCAGCGAGGTCTATGCAGGACAGCTGCTGGCCCGCATCCTCGACCCATTAGAAGGCGAGGTTTTGGAGGAGCTCCGCGCCCCCACAGACAGCATCGTGTTCTTTGCCCACAGTGAGCCCTTAACCTACGCAAACACCGCGGTACTCAAGCTCATCGCAACAAACGAATAACTACCATCCCTCGCCCTTTGGCGGGGGATGTTCTGTATTCAACGAAGCGTTGATTTACAAAATCCGCATCATGTGCTACCCTCAAGTCAAAGGAGGCGAAGCTATGAACCCAGAACAAACCGGTAAATTGATTCGCAGCATCCGTACCGAAAAAGGCATCACACAAAAGCAGTTGGCCGAACAGCTGAACGTATCCAACGCCGCAGTTTCAAAGTGGGAAACGGGTCACGGCTTTCCCGATATTTCTTTGTTGGAGCCTTTGGCAAACGCACTGGATATCACTGTCACGGAGCTGGTCAGCGGCTGTCGCACAGAACAAAACGCCTGTGGTGCCGACCCCGCAAAAGACATTCTGACACTCTCTCGAAAGAAACAAAAGCACAGTCATATACAAACGGTCTCCCAATTCGCATTTGTCATACTGATATCCCTAATAGGCTTTGCGCTCATTGTCCGTATAGCTCCCCTCCGCAATATCGCTCCCTTTCTGACAAGCTTACAGGGCTCTGTAGCCTTGAATCTTCTCGCAATCGGACTCGGTCTTGCAGCATGGGGCTGTGGTCTTGTGGGCATTCTCTATGGAAGACGATTGCCTAACGGTCAATGGCGCAGCTACAGCATTGCAAGCTTCTGCCTGTGCAGCATAAGCCTGTGGATCCCACTTCTGCTGATGACAGGTTATTCCCACACGGAAGACATCATTATGTTTCTTGATACCATGGGTGGGTACAACTTCGGAGCCATGACTTTACTATTCATTTCGTTCGTATTAAACATTACCTCCTATATCCGCAACCGTAACAACTAAAAAACACAGCCGCTTCTCATGATACGGAAGCGGCTGTGTTCATTTAAGCTTTTCTTTCAGCTCCAATATTTTCTGTTCGATCAATCGGATGGTATCCAAAAACGCCTCGTCGGATTTCCCCGTAGGATCCTCCAAGCCCCAGTCCTCCCGATATTCGCAGGGCAGGTACGGGCAGTCCACATTGCAGCCCATGGTGATGACCACATCCACCTCCGGAATGTCGGACAGGAGCTTGCTGTGCTGGGTTTCTTCCATATCGATGCCATGCACTTGCTTCATCAGCCGGACGGCATCCTGGTTGATTTGCGGCTTCGTTTCCGTACCGGCAGAATAGCTTTCAAATACATCGGAAGCCAGCTTCTTGCCTAACGCTTCTGCAATCTGACTGCGGCAGGAATTATGGACGCAGATAAAAGCTACTTTCTTCATATCAGAAACCCAGCTTGTGCAGCAGTTTCTCTACATCGGTGGCCTTCAGGACCTTGCCCATGGAAACTACCTTCTCATTGACCACCAAAGCAGGCATACTCATAACGCCATACTCCATGATCGTCTCCATATCAGTCACATACTCGACTTCGATTGCAAGACCCAGATTCTGTACCGCAGTCTTGGATGCTTCATACAGATCGTGGCAGTTCTTGCAGCCGGAACCCAGAACCTTGATGGTGTTCTTACCGCAGCAGCAAGTATTCTCTGCCTTGGGCGCAGAGCTACAGCAACAGCCGATCTCTTCTGCCTTGGGTGCAGTGCTGCCGCAGCAGCAACCGGTTTCTTTCTTTACTTCTTTCTTTTTGCCAAAGTTAAACAGTGCCATAATATATTACCTCCGTTTTTTGAATCAACAACAATTGGATGTACCGCAGCAGCAGGAAGATGCTGCCTTTTTCTCTTTACCCGCAAAGAACCGCTTTAAGTTTTCGGGGAGCTGATATTCTCCACAGGTGCAGACATTGGGATGATAGATTGCTTTCAAGATAGCGTCAGCCAGCATCTCTCCGGTGGGAACTTCATAGGTCTTGCCATCGTGTTCAAAGACTCTGCAATCCACC
>JAFQDR010000185.1 GCA_017415945.1 Oscillospiraceae bacterium | reverse complement strand
TTAAAGCATAAATCTTGATCCATCCCATCTTCCCTCGGTGTGCTGCGAGGGAAGATTTTTTCTTGCTCGCAACGGTTATGTTTGATACAATGGAATCAACAAAACAGGGAGGTACGGCTTATGCAATTCAAATTCGTTCACAACAACTTCAATGTTCTGGATCTGGACAAGTCTCTGGCATTTTATGAAAAGGCACTGGGGCTGAAGGAGGTTCGCCGTAAGGAGGCCGAGGACGGCAGCTTCATTCTGGTGTATCTGGGTGACGGCGGCGCAAGCTCTCATCAGCTGGAACTGACTTGGCTGCGTGACTGGGATCGTCCCTACAATCTGGGGGATAACGAGTTCCATTTGGCCTTTACCGTGGAAGACTATGAGGCTGCTCACAAGCTCCATGAGGAAATGGGCTGCATCTGCTTCGAAAATGAAAAGATGGGCATTTATTTCATCATCGACCCCGATAACTATTGGCTGGAGATCCTGCCCGCAAACCGATAAGGCATTGATCCCTCTGTGTATACAGAGGGATTATTTGAAAAAATAATGGAAAAAGGTGTTGACAAAACGGGGAATAATGCATATAATAACTGTGTTGCGGCGGCATAGCTCAGTTGGCCAGAGCACACGGTTCATACCCGTGGTGTCCCTAGTTCGAATCTTGGTGCCGCTACCACAAAATCTCCCCAATGGCCATGGGGGAGTAAATAAGGCCCGTTGGTCAAGCGGTTAAGACACCGCCCTTTCACGGCGGTAACAGGGGTTCGATTCCCCTACGGGTCACCAAAACAAAACGCCAATTCACGCGAGTGGATTGGCGTTTTGTTTTGGTGTACTCTTCTCTTTTCACCTTTCTCTCTTCACTTTTCACTGAGGGCTCACAAACTCCATATCGCTTTTTTCTCGTTTTAGCTGTTTGTGTAAACAACAGGTAAGAATATATTTAGTGCTCTATTCTTTGTTTTTCGTTCAAGCGAACATAAAACGAGAAAAGAGTGCTCATTCCGTTGTTCGCCCTTTTTCGCTCTGCATCTATTGTATTTTAAATTCGCAAGCGAATTTCTGAGTGGATGGGAAGATGCAGCAGCGAGTTTGTTCTTCGTGAATGGCGTTTTGAGAGAAAAGATAAGAGAGAAAAGAGAAAAGAAGTGGTCAAATCCAATTCTGACGAATTGAATTTGATATTGAAAACGAAATGTGATCCGTTTCCGAAAGGAAGCGGATTTTTCTTTTGGGATGATGTTTGCCTTTGGCAAATGATGCCGGCTGTGCCAATGATGTTCACTGCGTGAATGATGTCGCTTCGCTAATGTTTTGAGGCAAACATCGCATCATTGCGCAGCATCATTATACGGAGCATAGCATTGTTTCTTCCCAATCGAATTCCATGTTGGAAGCATTGCTTTCGTTATCCTGCCTAAAAATACACCCTTGGTGGATGGAAATTTTGCTGGGGTTTTTGTGAGTTTTTTCTTGCTTTTTTTCGATTCGATGTTATAATAGTCAACACAAGGCCCGTTGGTCAAGCGGTTAAGACACCGCCCTTTCACGGCGGTAACAGGGGTTCGATTCCCCTACGGGTCACCAAAACAAAACGCCAATTCACGTGAGTGGATTGGCGTTTTGTTTTGGTGTGCTTTTCTCTCTTCACTGTTCTCTCCGCGAGCGTGAATTGACGTTTTTAGAGAAAAGTTGTGGTCAAATCCAATTTGCAGAATTGGATTTGCTATTGAAAATGGTGTGTGCTATGATAGCCTTTGAGGTGAATTGCATGAAACGAGAGATTTTCTTTCTATACATATTGATTTGCATTCTGCTCTTTTGCGGCTGTTCTGCCAAGGATATGACCGATGTGCCTTACAGCGAAATCGAGGCCTATCGCGCCGAGCATCCCGACAGAGAGGTGACCTACTCCGTAACTGTTGGGGATGTGGTGCTGACCGATGTGACCACGGAAGCAGTGCTGAAGGCGGAGGATGCGCAGCAGCTTATGGACAAGGCAGAGTATCTTCAGCATTTGACTGCCATACGATTTGACGGAGAGACTTTGGATGCAGCGGCGCTGAATACTCTGTGTGATACATTCCCCCATGCGGATATTACCTGCGATACCCTTCGTTTCGGGGGGAGAGAAGTACCCTTTTCTGCCAATCACATTGATTTGTCCGATTTTACCTCTGAGGAACTGGATGCGGTATCCGAGGGCCTGCGGGCGCTGCCGCTTCTGGAAACCGCGGAGCTGTGCGGGATGGACGGAAGCACTATCGTGTCTCTCGATGATGCCGCAGCTTTGCAGGCGGCGCGGCCCGATGTGCGGTTCAGCTACCGTATCGAGATGTTCGGACAGCTGCTGTCTACGGATATGGAGCGCGTGGAGTATTTCAGAGAGAAGATCGGGGACGAGGGTCTGGCAGAGCTTCGGAAGCTGCTGCCCATGATGTACAATCTGGACTACCTGCTGCTGGACTGGTGCGGCACCTCCGACGAGGCCACCGCTCAGCTGCGTGAGGATTATGCCGACCGATTCAAGGTGGTTTGGCGTGTGTTTGTCCACCCCTATAACTTCCTGACGGATACCTATAAGGTCTGGATGAATTATTATGTGGAAGACGAGGACCTGCAGGTTCTGAATTACTGTACCGAGCTGCGATACGTAGATATGGGACATAACAGCTATACCAACTGTGAATGGGCACGCAATACGCCCTATCTGGAGGCGCTCATTATGGGGGACTCCGAGGTTTCCAGTTTGGAGCCTTTACGGGAATGCAAGAATCTGACCTTTCTGGAGGTTTTTACCACAAAGGTTACGGATTTGAGCCCCTTGGAGGATTGTACCGAGCTGCGGTATCTGAACATTTCCAATCTTGACATTGACGATATTACGCCCCTGTACGGTCTGGACAATATGGTCAAGCTCAACAGCACCATGAACCACATTCCCGCGGCACAGGTGGAGAAATATAAGGAGCTGCAGCCCCGCTGCTACGCCACCTTCCTGCCCTACGGAGACCCCACGGAATATGAGTGGCGGTATTACTACAACGATCAAATCAATCCCCGCTATCTGCTGCTGAAGCATCAAATGGGCTATGCCAACGGCAATGTGTCCGGCTATCCCTACGGTCATGTGACCGAGCCCATTACCTACGAATCCATTGGCATCGACCCTCCGCCTTATGAATGGCAGGAGTGGGACTAACCGCATATCATACTCTGACCCATCACCTGTGTGGTGGGTCAGATTTTTTATAAGCGGTGATGTGTATGGAAGGGGTATACTTGACGGTGTTTGGGGTGCTGGCGGCTGCGGCCTTGGGAGCTTTGCTTGGGGATCGGCTTGCAGCTGTGCGGGAGTCCGATGGGGAGCTTATGAGCATGTTCGGCACCATCGTGCTGTGGGTAATCGCCGGTATTGTGATCCTGCCGAATTTGAAGAGCGGGGAAGGAAGGGCGGTGGCGGTGTGTCTTGGTCTGCTGCTGGTACTGCCGGAGGTGCTGAGCGGCATTGGTGAGCGATGGTGCGATGGGGAACGGATCCGCAGGGGACGGGGCCTATGTATGGCCGCGGTGCTGGTGCTCCATCACTTTCCCGAGGGCATGGCGGCGGGCTTGAGCTGCGTGACCCACAGCATGGGGGCTGTGGCACTGTGCTGGGCGGTGGTGCTCCACAGCATCCCCGAAACTATGATGATGTTTCCCGCTATGCAGGAGGCGGGCTTTGGGAGAAAGGGAGGCTATGCCGCGGCAGCAGTCAGCGGTGTCGTAACTGCAGCAGGCGTGGTCCTCGGTGCGCTGATATAAAATTCCCCACGGCTTTTGCCGTGGGGGTGTTATCGTTCGCTGGGACCGAGATAGTCGGCACCGAAAATCATGTCGTCAATATCTGTGTTCATTTTCTACCTCCTATAGCCTGACAAATATAATCCGAACCCGCTCTGCGGGAGTGGATTTTTGTGTCAGGTTAGCCATATACAAACCAGTATATGCAGAGGCATGAAAGATATGACAATTATTTTGTATGCAGAGTTACCGTTACAATTTCGGGGTTGTTGAGCAGTCGGGGATAGAAGGGGGCACCGCCCAGACCGCGGGATACCACCATTTGATACCGACCGCTTGGGAATAGACCTGCATCGTAGGTGGGGAACAGCTTCAAATCTGTACCTACCAGTCCGCCTACAAGGGGCAGTCGGATGACGCCTCCGTGACCGTGACCCGTGAAGACCAAATCGCAGTCCAAGTCGGGGTAGCGTATGGGGAAATCGTTCCGATGGGCAAGGAGAATGACGTAGTGATCGGGGTATTCCGCGGCGATGCTTTCCAGCAGCTCGTCGGGTTTGGGCATATCTGCGGGGCCGTTGGGGTCTTCCACCCCTGCCAGTATAATGGATGCGCCGTTTCGCTCCAGCAGCAGGTGCTCGTTGCCCAGATAGCTGCCGCCGTTGGAATCAACGGTGCTTTCCAGCTCTCGGATGGCCTTGCTTGCCCAGTCATGATTGCCGCTGGTGAAGTACACGGGCGCGATCTCTGACAGCTGCTTGACCAGAGCCTCCACAACGGGAAGATCCTCGGCTTCTTCAATATAGTCTCCGGTCAGCGCAATGAGGTCGGGCTCCAAGGCGGCGACCTTTTTCACCAGTCGGCAATTGTCTTTACCGAACTCCATGGTGTGCAGGTCGGACAACTGAACGATTTTGTATCCCTCAAATTCCGAGGGAAGTCTTTGGGAGGACACGACATACTCCGTCACCGTCAGGCGCAGGTTGCTGTCCAGCAGCAGAATGCACAGGAGAGTCAGGAGGACGATGTCCAATTTGGAAATAAATTTCATAGGGTCTATATCCTTTAAGCAATCGCTTTGATTTGGGCTATCATACCATATTATTCCGAAAAGTGCGAGAAAATAATATCTCTAATCTGCCTCAGTGGGAAGGAGTTTACAGTTTACTAACAAATGATGGGAGTTTTTTCGATAAAATACCTGTGTTTTGTGGTGTATTTCCATAAAAACACAGCCGATTTGTTTATGTTTCCCCTTGCAACACGGGAGGGAATGGAGTATAATATTTCGGCACGATTAAAGAATACTATGATGTTCGGCAATATAGGTGATTCTTATGAGGATAGAGGGTCCCCCTTGCCGAGCAAAGAAAAGGATGAAATCAATGAGCGCATCTACCGAAAAGCAAAGAAGACTGGAAGAACAGCAGGCGAAGAAGCTGAGAAAGGCCGAGGCTCTCCGTGAAGCTGAAGAACAGTCCAAGAAGAGCCAACTGAAGTGGCGTCTGGGCATGGCAGCCATCGCACTGTTTGTGATCCTGTCTGTCGTACTGAATACCTCTCTGCCCTTCCGCATGACCGCTGTGAAGCTTGGGGACAAGACTCTGTCCGCAGCAGAGATGAACTACTTCTATGCCAACGAGTATTACCGTTACTACGAATACATGAGCATGTTTGGCGTAGATCCCTCCCTGCCTCTGGAAAATCAGGACTGTGTTCTGACCGAAGAAGGCTCTTGGAAGGACTTCCTCATGGATGAAGCACTGAACTCCGCAAAGAGCATCTACGCAATGTACGATGCAGCTATGGCAGAAGGCTTTGAGCTGAGCGAGGAAGGCAAGGAAGAAGTGGAACACGAAATGGGCCATCTGGGGGAATATGCATCCTCCAACGGCTTCTCCAGCGTGAAGAAGTACCTGCGTGCAGGCTACGGCACCGGTGTTGACGAAGCACTGGTTCGCGAAATGATGACCATGGCAACTCTGGTCAACGAATATGCCAACGCAAAGGCAGAAACCTTCTCCTACACCGATTCCGAAATCGAAGCATACTACAAGGACAATGTGGACAGCTTCCGTGAATACGATGTGCACTACTACTACATCGCAGCTGAAACCGAAGAAGTGACCGATGAAGAAGGCAACACCTCCACCAAGCCCGTTGCAGGCGGCGTAGAAGCTGCTCTGGCAGCTGCTGAGGAAATTGCCGCACAGGTTACCGACGAGGCATCCTTTGATGCAGCAGTTGCAGCATACAAGGAAGGCGCAACCGTTTCCCACACCCACGGCAGCACCAAGGCAAGCCTGAACGCTGCATTCCGTGACTGGGCTGCAGACTCCGCTCGTGCAGAGGGCGATGTGACCGCTGTGTCCAACGACAACGGTGCTTATGTGGTACTGTACGTTGGCTATGACGACAATATGTATCCCTCCACCGCTATGCGCCACATCCTCATCAAGTCCGTTGACGAAGATGGCGACAGCAGCTACTCCGAAGAAGAAATGGCAGCCGCTAAGGCTAAGATCGAGGAGATCGAAGCTGAATGGCTGGCAAGCGCAAAGACCGAGGAAGCATTCGCTGCTCTGGCTGAACAGTACAGCGAGGACGAAGGCTCTGTGGCAAACGGCGGTCTGTATGAGAAGATCGGCAAGGGCGACATGGTCGGCGACATCGATACCTTCCTGTTTGAGGAAGGCCGCAAGGTCGGCGATACCGCTGTGCTCCACGGCAACAACGGCGGCTACGACGGCTACCATCTGGTATACTTCGTGGGCGAAGGCCAGCTGTACGGTCTGGCACAGGCTGAAAATCAGATGATCAACGAAGCTTACACCGAATGGGAAAACGGCATCACCGCTGATGTGACCGCTGAAACCGCTTGGGCTTCCAGACTGATCGGCAAGTAAGAATACTATGTCTCCCCTGTGCAAGGGGAGCTGTCGCGAAGCGACTGAGGGGTTGTTGAAACCGATTAAATTCGGTAGGACATACAACCCCTCCGACCTCGCAAGCTCGGCCACCTCCCCTTACACAGGGGAGGCTTTGTTTTTGAAAGGAGTTATTATGGCAGAACGAACCATACGAACGGAAATGCTCATCGGTACCGAGGCGGTGAACAAGCTGGAGCGCAGCCATGTGGCGGTGTTCGGTCTGGGGGGCGTTGGCAGCTGGTGCGCGGAGGCATTGGTGCGCAGCGGCGTGGGAGAGCTGACCATCGTGGATGACGATGACTTCTCCGAATCCAACATCAACCGTCAGGCAGGGGCTCTGTATTCCACTGTGGGACGACCCAAGACCGAGGTCATGGCACAGCGCCTGCTGGACATCAATCCCCACCTGAAGCTCCACAGCATCTGCGGGCGATATGTCGCCGAGGAGCGAGAGCGGTTCTTTGCCGACTATGACTACATTGCCGATGCCATTGACTCCGTCAGCTCCAAGGTGGACCTGCTGGTGACGGCGGTGCAGCGGGAGATTCCCGTGCTGTCCTCCATGGGCACGGGCAACAAGCTGGATGCGAGCAAGCTGCAGCTGACAGACCTAAGCAAGACCAGCGGCTGTCCTCTGGCACGGGTCATGCGCCGTGAGCTGAAGAAGCATGGCATTATCCATTTGGATGTGCTGTTCAGTACGGAGGAGCCCATTAAGCCTCTGGAACTGGAGGCTCTCCCCGAGGGGAAGCGCAGTGTGCCCGGTTCTGTCATGTGGGTGCCCGCCACCGCAGGACTGCGTATGGCACAGCACATTATTCTGAAGCTGATTGAGAAATAACCCTCTCCGCCCCTTACGGGGCACCTCTCCCACAGGGAGAGGCTAAAATACCGCATCCCACGGGATGCGGTATTTTTTATAGTGTTTCCATATTCCTATACACGGTCATGCGCATGGTCAGGAAGCTGGCGGTGCCGCCCAGTACGTTGGAGATGGGCTCGGCTAAGAATACCCCCAGTACTCCGAAGCCCAGACGAGGCAGCAGCAATGTCAGGGGAACCACGATGACCACCTTCCGCAGCATGGAGAAGAAAATGGCGTGCTTTGCATCTCCCAGCGCAGTAAATCCCGACTGCCCCGCAAATTGCAGAGCCATGAATACAAAGCCGAAGAAGTACACCCGCAGCATTTGGATGCCTGCCTCCGCCATGGCAAGGTCGTCAGTGAACAGCATGAACCAGAATTTGGGGAAGGCCAATACCAGAAGCCATGCCAAAAGTGTGTACAGGGAGCCGGAAAGGGCGTTGAAGTTGATGGCGGAGCGGGTGCGGTCATAGTCCCGTGCCCCGAAATTGAAGCTGATCACGGGCATGGCACCGTTCATAATGCCGTTGACAGGGAGCATGAAGATCTCACGGACGGAGTTTGCCACGGTCATAATGCCCACATACAGGTCCCCGCCGAAGGCCTGCAGGGTGGAGTTGCAGGCGGCTTGGGCTAAGAATGTGGTGCCCTGTGCAATAAAGCCCGCAGTACCCAGCTTGAATATATCCTTGGTGATGTCCCCGGAAATGCGGATGTTTTCTTTTTTCAGGGGTACATCCGCTGCGCTGCCTGTGAGGAAGCGGAGGATCCACAGTGCGGAGAGGGCTTGGCTGATGACCGTTGCCAGTGCCGCGCCGCGGACACCCATATGAAACGCAAAAATGAATATGGGGTCGAGGATGATATTCACCACAGCCCCGATGACCACCGACAGCATCCCGATGCGGGGGAAGCCCTGAGCGTTGATGTAGCCGTTGAGCCCCGTGGATGCCATGGAGAAGCAGGTGCCCAAGAGATAGATGCGGAAATAGGCTGCTGCGTAAGGGTAGGAGTCCTCGCCTGCACCCAGCAGGAACAGGATGGGCTCCATAAACAGCAGCCCAAAGGCGGTGAGGAGAGCGGCTGCACACAGGAGCAGGGCAAAGGAGTTGCCGAGAATGCGGCCTGCGCGGGTATTGTCACCGCTGCCCCGTGCCATGGAGAAAATGGGCACGCCGCCCATGCCGAACAGTGCGGTAAAGGCCATAATGAGGGTAACGGCGGGGAAGGTAATGCCCACCCCCGTCAGGGCGATGCCGCTGCCGTCTCCCATGTGGCCGATGTAAATGCGGTCTACGATGTTATATAAGAGCTGCACCAGCTGGGCCACGGTGAGTGGAACAGCCTGTGCGAGGATGCACCGCCACACGGGACCCTGGGAAAAATCAATATGCTTGCTTTGCTGCACAAAGGTCATCTTCTTTCAATGGGGATGCAAGCATTATAGCACAATCTCCCGTGAAAATGTAGGGGCGAACAGTGTTCGCCCGCTAATTTACTTTGTCAGTGCCAGATACAAAAATCCGCAGACAGCTCCCAGCAGAGCGGAGCCGAGGACCAGCAGGATCTTCTGATAGGGGCGTTTGCCCTTTTCCTCGGCGCTTTCCAGCTCGTCCAGACGCTTGCCGTCCATGAAGGCTTGAATCTCCTTGTAGGTCTGGATGTTATGCCGTTTCTTCAGCTTCTCCACATGGAAGGCATACAGCAGGGAGGCTGCGGTCCAGATGCCCCAGATCACGACGCCTGTGATTTTTAAGTACGACCACAGGGGCAGTGCGGACACCACCATCACCAGATACATGACGGTGAGGATATAGCTTGCCCGCTTAAATTCAATGATGTCGCTTTGCTTGATTTGTTCTTTCATTTTTGGTATGTCTCCTTTTACCAGTTCGTCCAGAGTCACACCGAACACGCCGCTCAGGCGCAGCAGGCTGTTGATGTCGGGATAGGTCTTGCCGTTCTCCCAGTTGGACAGGGTCTGTCGGGTGACGTAGACCTGCTCTGCCAGCTCCTCCTGAGACAGGTTCAGTGCCGCTCTGTGCAGTTTGATTTGGTTAGCCTGACAAATATAATCCGAACACGCTCCACGGGGTGTCCTTTCGCGTCAGGCATCATCTTATTTCTTGATGGGCGCCAGCCCACCAGCGAAAGAATATTTCGCCTGACACAAAAATCCTCTCCCGTGGAGTCGAAGATTTTTGAGGAGCATAGGCTAAGTCAGGGCAAGGCGGCGGCTTGCAGACGGTCTTTCTACCTTCAAAAGACGACAACGCAGCAATGGCTTAGCCTATGCCCTCAGAAACGGGTTTGGATTATATTTGTCAGGCTATTGATTTCCATGGATGGATCCCTCCTTGGCTTCGATTGTAGGGGATGGAGACATTTTTGTCTGTCAAAAGCCTTTTACATGGGGTATTTTAGGCTGTGGGAAACAATTTGACAAGAGGATGATTTGCGATATAATGAACCCATCATTAAAAACGAGGTGTCCTTATGCAGACCATAGCCATTATTGAGGATGATATTCACATTGGAGATATGCTGACTGAGGTGCTGACAGGGGAGGGCTATGCCGTTCTCCGTGCATACTCCGGCACAGAAGCGTTATATCTTCTTTCACAAAACAAGCCGGATTTGGTACTGCTGGATCTGATGCTGCCGGGGCTGAGCGGTGAGGAAGTGCTGCTCCATATTGAGAATATTCCCGTCATCGTCCTCAGCGCAAAAATAGATGTGCAGGACAAGGTCAATGCGCTGCTGGGCGGTGCAGCGGATTATATGACCAAGCCCTTTGACACCAAAGAGCTGCTCGCCCGCATTACCGTGCAGCTCCGCAAGGCAGAACGGCACGGGGATGATCGGGTGCTGTCCGTGGGGGATTTGGTACTGGACACCATGTCCATGGCTCTGACGGTACAGGGACAGACCGTGAAGCTGACCCGAACGGAATATGCCATTTTAAAGCTCCTGATGGAGAACCCGAAACAGGTCATTGCCAAGAGTGTTCTGCTTGACAGGATCGGTCTGGACACCCCCGACTGTACTGAGCGATCCTTGAAACAGCACATCAGCAATCTGCGTAAAAAGATGCAGGATGTCAGCGGTGTAGACTATATCGAAACGGTCTGGGGTATTGGTTTCAAACTCGCAGAGCGAGAATAAAGAAAATTTGAATTTTAAGGAGAATATGCGATGAAACTCTATGATATTTCTCAAGAGGTTTTTTGCTGTGAAGTATATCCCGGTGACCCTGTCCCAGAGAAAAAAGTGCTGAAATCAATGCAGCAAGGTGATGTGTATAATTTGACTGCATTTAGTATGTGTGCACACAATGGTACACACATAGATGCACCCTTTCATTTTATTAAAGATGGAAAAACAGTTGATGAGATAGGCTTGGATGCATTTGTGGGAATGACTTATGTGACAGAACGTCATGGGATTATCACTGAAAATGATGCCACGGAAATAATTGAAAAAGCAAAAGAGCAGAACCCCGAAGCAGCTAAAAGGATTTTAATTAAAGGAAACGTTGAAGTGTCTATAGAGGCTGCAAAAACATTTGCAGCTTCAGATGTTTTGCTTTTGGGAAATGAACCCCAAACAATCGGACCACAAAAAGCACCAATGGCAGTACATCTTGCACTTTTGGGTGCA
>JAFQDR010000184.1 GCA_017415945.1 Oscillospiraceae bacterium | reverse complement strand
GCATGCCAAAATCTTAAAAAATTAGCAAATGTACGGTGGCAATCCCCTACATTTGCCGCATTATTTCGCTCGCTTTTTCCATATTTACGCCAAAACCCGACTTACGGTGCTTCGTAAGTCGGGTTTGTCTACAGTCTGAGCTCGGTCAGATGACCGAGCTTTTTTCTTATTCGATTTGTTGTATATCCCTCAGCATTGCATTGACCTTCGCAGTATTTTGCTTGGTCACGGTATAAATCACCGCCCAAATCACCAAATAGCCTCCCACAAAAATTGCGGAGAATACCAAAATGGGTATCTTCCCCCATTCCAGCCAGTCATTGACCAGATACGTAGCCAGATAGCTAACGTACAGCACACCTCCGTGAATGGTGATTGCCCCCATCAGAGGCAGCCGCTCCATTTGATAGACCACATTCATGCCCCCCGCAACGAAGGCAAGGGCAGTCAGAGAAAAAATCCCAAGGCAAACCTCATGGACCGTCAGCACTTCAAGCCCTGCCTGACGCTGTAAAACCAAATATAATACCGCCAAAACCACGGGGCCAAGACCACATGCAATGAGTCCCCGACGTAAAAATTCCAAAAGCAGCTGTTTCATGCCCCTTCATACCTCCTTTTGATTTCCGCAAAGCACCGTCTGGACACGTACTCCCGATAGCCGCAGTAAAATACCGCATCCACCCCGCCGCTGAAGGCCGCATGAAATCGAGCGATGCGATGCTCATTGGCAAGGGTAGATTTGTTGATGCGGATAAAATAGGAAGGAAGCACTCTTTCCAAATCACGGAGCCTTTCCTGCAGCCGATAGCGGCTGCCGTCGGTAACGATGGCAAAAACCTTACGATTCAGCACGGTAATACACTCGATTTCCCCGAAGTGCAGCTTCCGCATTTCATCCTCGCCATAGCCCATCACACTGTCCGCCCCCGAATGGCTGCACACCAAATTTTCAATTTGCCGTGTGAGAGAAGACGGCGCATGGGCAACCACTGTGATTTCTTCTTCCGCATTTCTATCAATAATGAGCTTGAATTTCATTTCCTCAATTCCTTACTGTTGTTTCATCTGACGGAGAAACAGTGCCACAGCCACCACCGTCACAAGGGCACTGTATCCCACAATGGGCAAAATGTGGGTGGCTGCAAGAGCAATATCCCCCGCAAACAAAGCCTTTTCCAGCTCCGCTGCGTGTACAAAGGGCAGTGCATAGGCCATGTCCTCAAACACACCGCCCACCATCTGCAAATCAAACCACACCCCCGAAAGCCAAGCGGAAAGGTTTGTGAGCAGGGCACCGCAAATGCCGCCCACCTGCTTCACCCCAAACACACTGCCGCACAGCAGCCCCAAAGCAATGTTGAACACCGCCATGGGTACAATGCCAATGACAGCATACACCACATTGACACCAAACTCCAGCCCCAAGGGGATGGCGAACAAATAGCAAATCACAGTCTGCCCCAGAGAAATGGGCAGCAGCGGCAGCATATATCCCAGAATGAAGTCGAAGCCTGTCAAAGGTGTGGTATACAGCCGCTGCAGCAGGGCACTTTCTCGATCCTTGGCAATGAGCGTTGCGGAAAACAAGGTCATAAAGGACAGTCCAAACACGGTGATACCGGGAGTCAGGGTGTTGATTTCAAACAGGGAAACAGGAATATTGGACTGCAGGGCACTGAGCAGCATCAGCAAAACCAGCGGAAAGCCCAAACCAAACCCTAAATTGATGGGGTCACGGAGAATTTCTTTTGCACATCGTTTGGCAAAGGTCAGCATTTTCATAGGGCAGCCTCCTTTACGATGGACACAAAAGCAGCTTCAAAATCGGCTTTGCCCGTCTGCTTTTTCAATTCCTCCGCCGTACCCACCGCAAGCAGTCGACCGCTTTTCATGATGCCGATGCGGTCGGACAAAACCTCCGCCTCCTCCATATAGTGTGTGGTCAAAATGATGGTAATGTTCCCCTTTAAGCCACGAATCGCGTCCCACAGGTCGTGCCGTGCAAGCACATCCAAACCAAGGGTAGGTTCGTCCAGAAACAGGATCCGGGGCTCGCTGATGAGTGCCATGGCAATGCTCACCCTCCGCTGCCAGCCTCCCGACAGCTTCCCTGCCTTTCGTCCCAAAACACTATCCAAATTGAATTGTGCGGAAAGCGCATTGATTTTTGCTTCGGTCTTCTCCTTGGAAAATCCGTGGATGCCGCAGATGAGCTCCAAGTTTTCTTTCACGGAAAGGTTTGGCGCAACAGCGGTTTCTTGTGGAGATACCCCAATGCGTTCCTTAACCCGATTGGGCTCCTTTGTAATGCTGTACCCGCCTACCGTTGCATCTCCGCTTGTGGGCTTTGTAAGACAGGACAGCATTTTGATGGCAGTGGTCTTCCCCGCACCATTGACGCCCAACAGAGAAAACAGCTCCCCTTGTCGTATTTCCAAATCGAGCCCATCCACGGCAGCGATGTTTTTGTACCGCTTCACAAGCCCCTTCGTTTGAATTGCATACATAGAAAAACAGCCTCCTTTGTGCGTCCATCATAGCAGTTCAAAAGGGCAAAATGTGGATTTCTGCCTCTTCGGTCGGTTTCGGTATCCGAACGGTCACGCCCCTCTGTACCCCTTGTTTCCTCGCAAATAAAATGGTATAATAGTATAAAATTTGTATCGGAGTATGACCTATGGCGCTTGAAAACAAATTGGGACTGACGGACTCTGCTGAGCTTGCCCGGGAAGAGGAGCGCATCAGCAAGAAAAACGCCCTCGCACTTTTCGAGAGCGGTCTTCTGGAGCAAATGGAAGCAGGTAGTTTTGCCGCTCTGCAAACCATCCACAGGTGGCTTTTCGAGGACATCTATGACTTTGCCGGGAAAGTACGGACAGTCAATTTGGCAAAAGGCAATTTCCGCTTTGCCCCCTTGATGTATCTGGATGCCGCGCTGGCAAACATTGACAAAATGCCCCAGGCCACATATGACGAGATCGTGGAAAAATACGTGGAAATGAACATCGCCCACCCCTTCCGCGAAGGCAATGGGCGCAGTATGCGGATCTGGCTGGATCAAATGCTGAAAAAAGAGCTGCACATGGTGGTAGACTGGAGCAAGGTAGACAAAGAGGATTATCTGCTTGCCATGGAGCGAAGCCCGATTCGAGACATTGAAATCAAACATATTCTCAAATTCGCACTCACCGACGACATTCACAGTCGCGAGGTCTATATGAAGGGCATCGACCACAGCTATTACTACGAAGGCTATACCAACTTCAAAACAAATGAATTGTAAATATACTAAAACAGGCGCAGTCCCATGAACCGCGCCTGTTTCTTATTCAATCACATATCTCTTAAATACTTCCCCTGTCTCTACATCCTTCCATTCCAGAACGCCCTCCTCCAGCACCATATAGCTGTGGGGGGTGTTTTCCTTGGGCAGAGACACACTGCCGGGATTCAGCAGCAGCACCCCATCCTGCTCGCGGCACACGGGGATGTGGATGTGGCCGCTCATGAGCAGGTCACCCTTCATCATGGGAGGCAGCTTGTCGGGGCCGTAGTTGTGACCATGCACCAGATAGCACAGACGGTCACCCACAGGCAGCACCGCATACTCCGCCAGACAGGGGAATTCCAGCACCATCTGGTCTACCTCACTGTCGCAGTTGCCCTTGACGCACAGCAGCTTCTCCTTCACGCCGTTCAGCAGCTTGGTGACCGCCTTGGTGTCATAGTCACGAGGCAGGTCGTTGCGGGGGCCGTGGTACAGCAGGTCCCCCAAGAAAATCAGCCGATCCGCCTGTTCTTCTTCAAAACGCTCCAGCAGCAGACGGCAGTAGTAGGCAGAGCCGTGCAGGTCGGAAGCGATCATCTGTTTTTTGCTCATATCAAAGTTCCTCCGTGGGAATTTCTCTCGCCAAAGCGAGGTTGGTGTATCGTTTGTCGTCGGAGACCTCCCGTATCACACCCAGCCAAGCAGGCAGGGTCACGGGCGTTTCCTCCGTGGGCAGTTCCGTCTCGCAGAAGGCACGATCAGACCAGAAGGGGAACACATCGATCTCCGCGGTCAGCCCGCCCTCAATGGACACGCAGTATCGGGTCTTTTCGATTTTCCGCAGCTTGGGATCGGCGAAGCCCAGCAAAATCTTGTAGTGCTGCTCGTCAATGACCTCCTCCCGCTCAATGCGGACGGTATCGCTGATCCGCTGCTTCTCATTGCGGTGGTAGGTTACTCTGTCCCCTTCCACGGATTTCCGCACCCGCATACTGACTCCGGGGGCACCGCCCTTCAGGTACACCTGCTCCATGGCAATGACCCGCTCCGCCCGTTCCCGAAGCAGCGCCAAATCGGGCATCCGAATCAGCCACTTCCGCTCGATTTCCAGAGGAGGGGCAGGCTGGGGCACACCGCTTGTGATGACCATGTCGCACTGTTCCTTGATGCCGAAGGCCTTGTGATAGCGGTTTTCCATGGGGATCCACATGGCCTTGTACATCTCCGCAACCTTGGAACGGGTCTCGGCAATGCGCTTTTCCTGCTCGTAGGGACTCACCTCCACAAACAGCCGCAAGTCGTAGATGTCCCCGATCTCGGGGTGCATACAATAGCAGCCCTCCACAATGATGACGGGCTTGGGCCAAATGTCACGGGTATCTGTGTATATATGCTTGTGGGCATCGAAGACCCGATAGCCAAACAGCTGACCGCTGCGGACAT
>JAFQDR010000183.1 GCA_017415945.1 Oscillospiraceae bacterium | reverse complement strand
TGTTTCTTTGATTCAGCCAAAAAATCGCCTCCGCAATATAAATTAACAACAAATATTTGGTAATATGTATTGAGAAACTATACACTATTTAAGAAAAAAAATCAAGCGGAGACCGTCGTATAACGGTCTCCGCTATCATTTCATAATTTGTTCAGTATTTCCGATTATGCCTTGCGAACGGAATCAACGTAGCACATCAGTTCTACCATCTTGTTGGAGTACCCCCATTCGTTGTCGTACCAAGCAACAACCTTAACGAAGTTGTCGTTCAGGGAGATGCCAGCCTTAGCGTCGAAGATGGAGGTACGTGCATCGGTGCGGAAGTCGGAAGAAACAACTTCTTCATCGGTGTAGCCCAGAACGCCAGCCATGGGGCCTTCTGCTGCTGCCTTCATAGCTGCGCAGATTTCGTCGTACTTAGCGGGCTTTTCCAGACGGCAGGTCAGGTCAACCAGAGAAACGTCAGCAGTGGGGATACGCAGAGACATACCGGTCAGCTTGCCGTTCAGTTCGGGGATAACCTTGCCAACAGCCTTAGCAGCGCCGGTGGTGGAAGGAATGATGTTGTCGAAGGAAGCGCGGCCCAGTCTCCAGTTCTTGGGAGAGAAAGCGTCAACGGTCTTCTGAGTAGCGGTGCCTGCGTGAACGGTGGTCATCAGACCTTCTACGATGCCCCAGTTGTCGTTCAGAACCTTAGCAATGGGAGACAGGCAGTTGGTGGTGCAGGAAGCGTTGGAGATAACCTTCATGTCGGTGGTGTACTTGTCGTTGTTTACGCCCATAACGAACATGGGAGTAGCGTCCTTGGAAGGACCGGACAGAATAACAACGGATGCGCCTGCATCGATGTGAGCCTGAGCGGATTCGGTGGTCAGGAACTTACCGGTGCATTCCATAACATATTCAGCACCCAGTTCGCCCCAGGGCAGTTCGGATGCGTTTCTCTTGCTCAGCAGAGGGATACGCTTGCCGTCAACGATAACAGCGGATTCGTCGTAAGAAACGGTGCCGTTGTAACGACCGTGAACGGTGTCATACTTGATGGTGTAAGCAATCAGCTCGGGAGACTTGTCGGGAGCGTTGATGCCGACGATTTCTACGTTTTCGTTTGCCATAGCAGCGCGGAATGCCAGACGACCGATACGACCGAAACCGTTAATACCTGCTTTAATCATACTATTTCCTCCTAAAAATATTGGAACAAATTATTCATGAGACATACGCATAAAATAGCATATGCCATCAAGGACAAAACATACACCTTCACCGCACGCTGACATATTTGTCATTTTTTCGACAAATCACAACGTCAGGATTGTGTTTTTGTTTATCCTTGTATATAATAATACTAAAAATACACAGTTTCAAGCATATTTTGTTTTTTTGTGAATTTGTGGAGTTATTGTTATGGAAAACGCTTCAAATATAGGCAACCTGTTTGCTTTTTCTAATGACCCAGTAATCGTCACGGAAGACGGTGTCATTAGATATATGAATCCGTCCGCATTATCCCTGTTTGGCTGGGATTATATGTACAAACCCGTACGATTTATGTTACCCGAACAGATCATGGATGTGGAAGCAGAAGCCTATGTTGCATCGGCCGTGATTCAGGAAAAGAATATGTCTATTAGCTGCAGCACCATCGGCAGCTGCAGATTGTATAGCATTGTCGCTCCCACCCCTCGTGAGGATGAGACGATCATTCATTCCGTTTCATCTGCCATGCGTGAGCTGACAAGCGGCATTAAAACGAATACTGATCTTTTGAAAAGCTATTCCCTGCAATTAAATGATGAAACCCTCCAGAAATATTCCGCAATGCTTAACCACTATACCTCAAAACTCAAAAGACTGGTTAATAATTATACGCTATTCTCTGATATCAAGGAAAAAAAGCAAAAAATCAACGCCGCTATGTACTCTATGAATGAACTCCTAAGGGAAATCAGCAGAGAGCTTTCGGAGGTCACGCATCCTCGTGGCATTGATGTGCAATTCATAGAAGATGAAGATATATATACAGCTGTCGACAGAGATCTTTTGCTTCAATTATTGATGAATTTAATTTCTAACAGCCTTAATCATATGCCCAACGGCGGCCTCATTACATTAAAGGTCCGTTTAAAAAACAATTACGTTATACTTTACATTGAAGATAACGGTACAGGCATCCCCGATTATGTTATGAAAGATATTTTCAAGGTGTACTCTATGCCTATGGATCTTGGTTCCGGGACTTTCGGCACAGGTCTTGGGATGAGTGTAGCGGATGCAATTGCAAAGCTTCATGGCGGCTCCATGATCATTGAAAGCCGCGAGAATTTCGGTACACGGGTAACAGTAAAGCTGCCTCGTGTCATTGATTCAAAATTCAATTCGCCTAAGCCTCAATACCATATCCCTATGCGCGCTTCTATTTTTACAGATCTATCTACATGGCTCCGATGGGAAGACTACCTCACCGAACTATAAGCAAACCGCACATCACTCAAAACGAGAGAATGTGCGGTTTGTTTTATTTTGCGTAACGTCCGTTCGTACGGATTCGCAGAGGATTTTCCTTGATGCGCCGCAGAACAGAAAGCTTTTCACAAGAGGCAGGCAGCTTCATGGCGAATTCCATCATTGCGTGGGGAGTGGAATCAATAGACGTTCCGTCGAGCAAATGCATTCCTTCCGCAACAAAACGAATGGGGGCACCATCTCTGGTCATGAGTTCAAGCTCGTCTCCTGCATTGAACTTGTTTCTCTGTGACAAAACAGCATTGCCTTCTTCATCACAGGATTCCACAACAGCACAGATTTCGGCACCGGAGAAGTACGCACTGTCTCGGGTATACTGTCCGGGCTGACCGTAGTAAAAACCGGTGTTGTAGGGGCGATGGCTGAGCTTTTCCGTTTCCTCGATCCAAACAGGGTCTACTCCCCTGCCGGCCAAAACATCATCAATGGCATGGCGATATGCATTGGTCACAGCCCCTGCATAGTATGCCGACTTCATTCGCCCTTCGATTTTGAAGCTGCTGATGCCGGCTTCAAGCAGTTCGGGAATATGATCGATCATGCACATGTCATTGGAATTCAAGATATATGTGCCTTCATCTTCTTCACTGATGGTATAGAACTCCCCGGGACGTTTTTCTTCCATCAAGGCATATCTCCAGCGGCAGGGTTGTGCGCATTGACCACGATTGGCATCGCGCTTGCCTGTCAGATAGTTGGATAACAAGCAGCGACCGCTGAAGGAAACGCACATGGCACCATGGACAAATGCTTCGATTTCCAATTCATCGGGAATATTCTTTCTAAATTCACGAATTTCTTCCATGCTCATTTCACGAGCCAGTACCACGCGGGTAGCTCCCAGCTCATACAGCATTTTGGCCGTTTCGCTGTTTACCACCCCAAACTGCGTGCTGATGTGAATGGGCACATTGGGAGCATACTTTTTTGCCATGGACAGAACGCCAAAGTCCGCAATAATCAGACCATCCACATTGATTTCCTGCAGATGTGCCATATACGCAGGCAAACGGACGATTTCATCCTCTCTGGGGAGAGTGTTACAGGTAACATAAACCTTCACCCCGCGTTCGTGGGCATATTTTACCGCTTCTTCCATTTCCACAAAGTCAAAATTACCGGAAGACGCACGCATACCAAATTCACGGCCTGCAAGATAAACCGCGTCGGCACCGTAATGGATGGCCATCTGCAGCTTTTCGAAATCCCCTGCAGGGGCAAGCAATTCGGGACGCTTATACTTCTTTTCGCTCATATCTCTGTATCTTCCAATCTGTTAGTTATAGTTCTGGGTTGCAACAAATGCCTGATGCTCGTTATAGGTCTTGAAGAATCGGTGGGTTTGGGTAGCTGTATCCAATGCATAGAACAGATAGCCTGTCTTTTCAGGGTACAGCGCAGCCTTAATGGAAGCCAAGCCGGGGTTAGAGATGGGCCCTGCAGGCAAGCCTGTTACCTTATAGGTGTTGTAGGGGCTGTCCACGTCAAGGTCCCCGGCCTCCTGATCGATTTCCTGCTTACCGGTGGCATAAAGAACAGTTGCGTCGATCTGCAAAGGCATTCCCTGTGCCAAACGGTTATAAATGACGGAAGCGATCGTGGAACGTTCGCTATCGGCACCCGCTTCCTTTTCGATCAAGGATGCAATGATAATGATCTCATCCATGGTTCTGCCCATAGCAGCAGCTTGTGCTTCCATCTCGGGAGTTACACGACGACGATAGTTGTCCAGGAACTTGTTGATTGCGGAGGAGGGTTCCATATACGCATAGAATTTATAGGTATCCGGGAAGAGATAGCCTTCCAGTCGGTTCTGTTCTCCCAGCTCATCTGTATTCAAGAAGGAATAGTTGTAAGAGAAATTCTTCGCGGCATCCATTAGGTCTTCCACAGATGCAACCTTGTTCTCTTCCATCTTTTCGAAGATCTGCATCATTGTATAGCCTTCGGGGAACATGACTTCAACCTCAACTGCCGCCCCCGAATACTGATTCATCTTCTTTACCAATGCACGATAGTCATAGTCAGTGGAAAGCTCATAAGAACCAGCAGCGATTTTATTGGATGCATTGGAAATGGAGCAGTAGAATTTAAACAGCTGCTTGTATTCAATCAGGTGATTAGCATGCAGAATTTCCGCAACTGCATCAATATCTGCATAAGTAACGGTTTTATTGGTAACATTCCCCTGCTCATCCGTGACCTGAACCGTTTCCGCTGTGAAAATATCATCACTGAGTTCCACAACCGCGGAATAACTGATTTTATTCAGAGCCAATACATCGGATGCTGCCATCCAGGCAAGACAGGCAAGGATAATACTGACACTGACAACAAAAACAAAGTACATCAGTCCCCCAAGGCAACCGACTCTCATATCTCTGTTTTTGCGAATGGGACCGTTTTCGGAAATCATACGTTTCTCTTTATTCTTCTTTTTATTCCCATCGGAAAAGCTGTTCGTTTCAAACTCAAACAGATCTTCCGAAATTCTTTCATGTTCTTCCATAGTTTTACTCCTTGATAAACCATCGGATTGTCACCCGTATCGTACAACGGGCATAGTATATTGCGGATAGAGAATCTCTCATCCGATCCTTACAAACGCAATCGGTTTCCATTCCCGCACAGTGGAAGCACTAACTAAAATTTATCGTGCGGAGAAAGGTTTCGCTTATGTTCTGCGGAAATGGCAACAACTGTCTTTGGATCATCATTATTCTGATTCTTCTGTTCTGCTGTGGCGGATTAAACGGTGGATGCGGCAATAACTATGGCAATAGCTGCGGCAACGGCTGCGGTGATTATAACTGCGGCTGCGGCAACAACTGCTGCTAAGTATTACAGCGGAGCTTCTTCGGAAGCTCCGTTTTTGCAATGATAGGTATCCGTCTCTGTTATGACGTAATCAACAGGCAAATCGTTCCACTCTGTCGGCAATTCTTTTAACAGAAACGCATTGCGGCAGAGGCCTACGGTAATACAGGGATACTTATCCATAAATCGATCGTAGTAACCACCGCCCTGCCCCAAACGAAGCCCTTCCGCGGTAAATGCCAGTCCGGGAACGATCATCAAATCATCACGCCGCGGAACAGTGGCAATCGTTCCTGTCGGTTCCGGAATCCCGAATTTTCCGTCAGTAAGTGTGCCTGTGTATTCATAAAATTCCATAATACCCTTGTAATGACATTTCGGAAGCAACACAGTCTTACTGCAGGAGAGCCCATGACGAATCAAATCCCGAGTGTCGATTTCGTAGCCGACGGAGGCATACAAAAAGATCCTGTCAGCATTTTGATACAGCGGAAATTCCAGCACTCGTGAAATCAGTACCCCGTCCACTGTATTTCTATAATCGGCTTTAGATGCAGCATTCGCTTTGCGCAGTCGATTCCGCAGTAAACCCTTAGGGTCATTCACCTGTAAGCACCTGCTTCACGATTTGATAGATTTCCTCGTGCTTTTCTTCCAAGCTGCGAATTTCTCCGCCCTTCTTGAAGTCGATCATTTTCCAGCCATAATGAGCAGCGGCATAGTGCCCCAAACGCAAGCACTTTTCCAGATACCCGCTATCCTTCTCATGGATATCCGCCTTGCTGCCATCTTCGTTTCTGCGCTGTGCCATGCGTTCCAAAGAGGTCTGCACATCCACATCCAGATACAGAACCAAATCGGGTTTCGGCAGTCCCATGCGAGTGTATTCCAAATCATAAAGCCAGTCAAAGAAATCAGGCAGCTCATCAACAGGGAGCTTGCAGCCCTGATGAACGGCATTTGAGGTCGTGTAGCGGTCAGACAGAATAATGCCGCCGCTGTTATATGCACCGCCCCAGTCTGTTACATAGGATGCATAGCGGTCCACTGCGTAAAAGGTAGAGGCAGCATACGCATTAACAGCAGAAGGGTCACTGCCAAAAGCACCGCCCAGATACATACGAATCAGTGCAGAGGATTCTTCGCTGTATCGAGGGAATACGATATTATCAAACAAAAAGCCTTCTTCTTTTAAGCGCTTGCAAAGCAGCTTGTATTGGCTGGATTTACCGCTTCCATCTATTCCTTCAAAAACGATCAGTTTCCCTTTATTATTCATTTCATCACTCTTTTCTTTATTACACAAAGCAAAAACAAAGGCAGGCGCATCATTCGTCCGATTCTGCTTGGCTGTTTGATCAGTCTATACAGCCACTCAAACCCCAATCTTTGCCAAGCAGCAGGTGCGCGATTTACATTTCCCGCAAAAACATCCAAGCTGCCGCCCAACCCTGCCATAATGCCAACATCCAGGCTCTCTTTATGTTCTTTCATCCAGATTTCCTGCTTTGGGAAGCCCAAGCAAACAAGCAGCAAATCCGGTCTCTTACGGTTGATTTCTTCAATTATACCGCTGTCATCTTCAAAATAACCATCGGAGCAGCCACAAATTACCAGTCCCGGATATTTTTCGGACAACCGTTCCCCTGCTTTCTCAGCGACACCGGGTTTCGCACCAAACAGATAAACACTTCCCTGCCGACGAGCCAGGAGTTCCATCAAATCGTCCGCAAAATCAATTCCCGGGACCTTTTCTCGCAGGGGAGTCCCCAGAATACGGGCACCATATATGATTCCAATGCCATCGGGAAGCACAAGGGATGCATTTGAAAGCGCATCCATCAAGCTATGATTATGTGCCGCTTCCATAACGATTTCCGGATTTGGAGTAACAACATAGCTCCCTGTGTGATTGTCAATACACTCCAAAGCAAAGCTGACAGCTTCGTTTTTTGTTATGTTATCAAATTTTATGTTCAGTACATCTATTTTTCTCATAACTGTGAGAATACCTCACCTATTTTTCCGTGAATCACAAGGTTCGCCTGTGCGTTTGCAGGGGTAGACGAACGGTTGATCAGAACCAGTTTCTGTCCTCTATAATAATAGAGCAACCCCGCAGCGGGATATACATTCAATGAGGTCCCGCCAACGATCAATACGTCGGCATTGCGGATATATCGAATGGCTTTGCTCATGATTGACTCATCCAAGGGCTCCTCATACAGCACAACATCGGGGCGAACCACACCGCCGCAATCGCATCGGGGAACCCCTTCGCCACTGTTTACATAGGCCTCATCATATGCCTTATGACACTTAGAGCAATAACAGCGGTGAACACTTCCGTGCAGCTCCAGCACTTCTCTGCTGCCCGCCATTTGATGCAAACCGTCAATATTCTGCGTAATAACAGCCTTAAGCTTGCCTTCTGCTTCCCATTGCGCCAGTTTTAAGTGCGCAGGATTGGGTCTTGCTTCAGGCGCAAGGAGCTTATCCCGATAAAATTCATAAAAGTCTTCGGGACGTCGCACAAAAAACGAATGTCCAAGAATCGTTTCGGGAGGATACTTATATTTCAAATGATACAATCCGTCAACACTTCTGAAATCGGGAATACCCGATTCTGTGCTTACGCCCGCTCCGCCAAAAAACACGATATTGTCACTTTCGTCGATCCATTGCCGCAGCAGTTCAAGCTTTTCCATCGAAGTTCCTCCTTCGTATAACAATACACTGTAAATTATAAGTCAATCCTTCCGCACTGTCAAACAAAAAAGGATATTCAATCGGCGAAGTGTTCGACAAAATATACTTGAAAAAGATCATCAGTTGTGTTATAGTAACATTCGAACCTTTTGCGGGGTTGGTATATCGGTATTATGCGGGCTTCCCAAGCCTAAGAGGCGGGTTCGACTCCCGTACCCCGCTCCATTCTTACTCTCTTTTGCTTTCGGGGCATTAGAGAGTTTTTTTACGCAAAAATAGCTGCACAATTTTGTGCAGCTATTTTTAATCTTCCATAAACATATTCAAGATACGAATATAATAGTCTTCCGCATTCATACGGAATTTCTTTTCTATCAATTTCGCCTGCTCCTCATCCCCTGCCAGTGCTGACAGATCCAGAATTACACCCTTTCCATCGGACAAGCTCATATGCACGACAGTTCCCAAGGCCTCTTTGGAATGACTTGTGCGAATCATGGCTTCTCGGCTGATTCGTTCCGCAACAGGAAGCATGCCTACGTCAGCATTATCACGCACGGAGATAGGCAAGCTTGTTTCAATCATTGCCCCATCTTCTCTGCCCTTGGGTGTAATTTCGTACTTTCCACGTTCTTT
>JAFQDR010000025.1 GCA_017415945.1 Oscillospiraceae bacterium | reverse complement strand
GGAAACCGCCCACATGACCGCATTGTAATACCAGTCGGAGGCACTGACATCCGCAAAGGGATTATCCGCGTTTTCCATCACGGGCTTCCCTGCAGCTGCCCACAGGAAGGTCACCACCTGACCACGGGTGCAGGTATTGTCGGGGCCAAACATCCCGTTGCCGATGCCGCCCGTGATGCCGTTTTCCACAGCCCATTTGACCGCTTCCGCGTACCATGCGTCGGGTGCCACATCGGAAAACCCCGTGTCCGACGCACACACCCCGGGAGCCATGCTCACAAGCATAGTCAGCGCCAAAAACAATGCCATCAATCTGCGCTTCATATACGCCTTCTCCTTCCGACGCACACAAGTGCCGCTCAAACAATTACACTTCAATTGTACTTTACCGCTATCCCAAAGTCAATGAAAACGCCCCAATCGGAGACAAGCTCCAATCGGGGCATACGGTTCAATCAGCCGACTTTCTGATACACAAATTCATACAGAGGATACCCGTCATATCCTCCTTCCCACTCCTTGAACAGTTCAAACACCGTAGTGATATTGTCTTTCACGGAATAAATTTCCGCCTTGGTCACATTTTGACCGTCTATGGCATAGGCACCTTCGGAACCATCATGCATTTCCCAATAATCCAGATGCATGAAAAGCTCATAGGGAGTGTCATTCACATCATAGAAACGCCACTCAATAGCAACCGCCATCGTACCTGGGCTCACTTCCTCCAAGACAAAATAACGATTTCCATTATATTCAACAATAGAAAGATACTCCCCCAGCAAATTGGGTGTGTATTCCAAAAGAAGCTTGGTTTCCCCATTCTCCATAGTCCAGATTTCATATGTGTTTTCATACACGCGACCGTCCTTCTGCATAGCACGCATGATCAGCTCATCCTGACCGTCTCCGTTCAAATCACAGAGCATCCCTCGGGAGCGGTTCCGCTGATTTGTGTCCATATAGTTATAGCCATACTTGTCCATAAACGCCTGCACTACCGCTTCATAGATATCGGGCACCAACCTGATGGATGCTTCCAATTTCTCATCGTCTGCGGAAAAGCTTGTGGTCTTGGAAATATAACCTTCCGCACTGATTTCCGCATCATAGCCTTGCACATCAGTCAAATCAATCTCAAAACAGCCTTTTTCATCGGCATAAACCGTGTCACCAATCTCTGTCTCCGTCTCATCATCCCAACACCACAATTTGATTTCCGCATTGGGAACAGGCACCTTGTCGGTGACACCTTCTGTGAATTTATCCGCATACACCGTGCCCTTGTAAATCACAGGGCCACGCACCGCTTTCAAGGTTTCGTTCAGAGACATGGGATCCCCGCAGTAGAAGTCATACCCTCGCTGTGAGAACTTCAATTCGGGGCAGCGCGTCATTTCCAAAATCAGCCGTTCCTTTGTGACCTCTGCATCGTTGACATAGAATTTTTCAGCAGCGGGGCCGCTTTCCCCTTCTTCCTGCCAGTAGCCCAGCAGATACTTCCGCTCCATAGAGGGGTAGTCGTGGAATGTATGATTATAGAGATGCTTCGTACCGGGGCCGCCGCCATAGCCGACCTGATCCATGGTCATAATAGTGGGCTTACCGTCAAAATCAACGACCACAGCATAGCCGATATCGCCACCTGCTTCACCCTCGGTAAGACGTTCCCGCTCCACGACCTTCACAAGTGCACCGTCCTCATAATCATATACACTGTAAACAGGATATGCCACACAATAGCTGCCTTTATAATATCCGTGATAATAGTTCATTACCAGCTCATCAATACCGTCATCGTCCAAATCCGAAAGGTACCCATATGACCACTCGTTGTCTTCCAAAGCACTTTTGCCAAAATAATTCTTCGTATCCCGAATGGCCTGTTCCACCATGGGAACGTATGCAGCATAGGCAGCCTCGTTGGTACCCTTGGGTACCATTACAACATCCAACATAACATTCTCAGATGTTACCACAAAACCGGACTCATAAGTGTCATATCCATCAGCTATTACCTTGATTGTATAGTTCCCCATGGGTATATCATATATAAAAATGCCGTCTTCTGCAGCTGCCATGCTGATGGTCCCCATGGCTTCTCCCGTTTCTGCGGAGTACACCGTCACCGCTGCCGTGTCAACAGGAACCTTGGTTTCCACCCCGCCTTCTGTCTTGATCGTATTCACTGTACCCGTGACCCTGCCGGCAGGCATCGGTTCCAGTTCAAAAAGCAGGCTCGTATCTTCATTTAAGATTACTTCCCGGGTTTCACTTATATAATTTTTCGCACTACAGGTAACCGTATATACACCGCGTTCCAACTGAACGGAAAAACCCTGCATAGCATCCGAAGTCCCTGTAAAGACCTGCACGCCATCCTTTTCTACAACGATATCTGCGGTAAGATACCCCAATTCATCCCTTTTCACAGCTGTGCAGCTCAATCGGGGATCGTTTACCTCAACCTTTACGGTAATACCATCATCGTCGACAGTGAACTTTCGCTCGCCATACATGTCATTCACAACAGCATGAGCACAATACTTTCCGGGATACAAATACTCTGAATAAGGTACCTCCTTCTCAGCAATCTGTGTGTCAAAGATTGTCTGTGCATATTCATCCGTCCAGAGTTTTACCGTCCCGCCGGTTTCCACGCCATTATAATACAGTTCCATAGTGACACGATACTTTCGATTGGGACAAGCCCCCATCCCCCATTTAATCATGCCCTTGTAAACACTGTCCTCGGCATTGATCAACGATAAATGACACCGACCGATCGCCCATTCAAGATGCAACAGATCCAAATCAAGAACATCACCTTCTAACCACTCGTTTATCTTATACGATGCTTTGATATCCACTTCAAAGACCCCCGTAAGGTGACCGTCAATGCATTGCAGACAAGCATGATAGCTCTCGGTATCGGGCAGAGCGGTACCAAGCGCTTTCAAATTGCCTACAAGATTCGCACCAACCTGCACACCCATGGAAGCAGAGAGCAGACCATCAAAAAATTCCGCACCAATGGACGCGCGCAAGCCCACCTCCACCGTAATACCGGTATGGACCTCCAGTTCACGCTGGCTCGAATCCTTGTAGTTTATCCGCTGTGTACCGGAGTCAGTGTTAAAAACAAAGCCGGTCAGCGCTTCTGCCTCCACAGTGACGACTCCACCCGATTCACAGTTCACATAATAGTCGAGGGATAGCTTTGCGGGAATTTCCCCAATCGGTGCTACACCCGCCAATGGAATCTTGACGAGCGCAATCTCTTCCCCCCTATCCATGTTCGGGGCAATATGGACCTCCAGTTGACCTTTCACCCCCACCAAGATGGAATATTCCATATATTTCAACCCGAATTTTTCAGGGCAATAGACATATTCCAGCTTGCCGCCCGCAGAAAGCGAAGGCTCCACGTAGCCGAAAGGCGTCTCGATGCTGTTAGTAAAGGCAGGTCCCAGACTGATTTCTTTCATATATTTGGAATGGTTACTGCTGCTACCGCTGCTTCCGTACATCTGCGCAGATACCTGCTCGATTGCACCCTGCACTTCAGGCTGTCCAACTAAATCCGTTTTGAGTTTTACCATTTGATAAAAATCGGAAAGATATATGTCCGATTTCTCGCGAATTTGGACCCGACCATCTGCACTAACTGTAATCTCCTCAATGATGATCCCTGCATACAGACCGTCAGCATCCACAATCATTAGCTTCTCGCCCTTCTGCATTCCGGAAAGCACATCATCCGCCCCGTCAAACACACATATACCATTCTCACGGCTTTGCAGCACGTTCACCGTATCGCTCTGTTCAATTCGCACAACTTCCTCATGAACTACCGCAAAGTTGCCGTCATTCTCATCCACCAGATCAATCACCTGTGCGAGATCATAATCGCTTTCCCTCAGCGCTTCAAACTGCGCATAGGCTTGGGTATAGTGTCTGGACACCAGCGGTTCGTTCAGAGGATTTCCATCCACATCCAGCAGGGCCGCCCGCAGCAAAACGTATTGTGGCAACGCTGCAGACATCTGCAGCTTTCCTTCCACTCTTTGCAGCACCGTTCCAGCGTCGATGTGCATCTCTGTCCGCGCCAGTTGTCTGCTTCCGTCCTCACTGAGCACTTCCATCACCAGTGTGCAATCTTCCTCAGCCGACACGAGGGCACGCAGGGTCTTGCGTTCTCCATCCACGAACTCCGTCTCGCACACCGCATAGCCCACCCCTTCCGAAGCAGGGTGCGGAGTCGGTTTTACTCCACCCTCAATCCCATCCGCCTTGTACAAAAACAGGGCGATCTGTCCGCGGGTACAGGGGTTATCGGGGCCGAAGCATCCGTTGCCGATGCCGCCCGTAATCCCGTTCTGTACTGCCCACATAACGGGAGCATAGAACCAGTCATTCGCAGCCACATCAGAAAAGTCATTTTCCACATTATCCACCGCGGGCTTACCCTCCGCTGCATACAGGAAGGTCACCACCGCAGCACGGGTGCAGGGGGCTTCGGGAGAGAAGGTCGTCGCACTTGTGCCGCCGGTGATATTATTCTCCACAGCCCACATGACCGCATTATAATACCAGTCGGAGGCACTGACATCCGCAAAAGGATTGACCGTATTTTCCCTCACGGGCTTCCCCGCAGCTGCCCACAGGAAGGTTACCACCTGTCCGCGGGTGCAGGTCTGATCGGGGCCAAACTTGCCATCCCCGATGCCGCCCGTGATATTATTGTCCACCGCCCATTTGACCGCTTCCGCGTACCATGCGTCGGATGCCACATCGGAAAATCCCGTGTCCACCGCAGACACCCCGGGAGCCATGCTCACAAGCATAGTCAGCGCCAAAAACAATGCCATCAATCTGCGCTTCATATACACCTTCTCCTTCCGCCACACACAAGTGCCGCTCAAACAATTATGGTTTAATTGTATATTAGCGGCATACAATTGTCAACAAATCAAAAAACTTCATTGACAAGAAAACTTGGCAATGCTATAATAGCAATGACAAGAAAACTTGGCAAAGGAGGCATCAACATGAACAGAGATGAGATTTTGGAGCTGAGCCGCAAGGAGAACCAAAACAAGGACTTGGCGGAGCTGGAGGTTGCAGCGAAAGCAGGGAACATCGCAAGCCGTGTGGGTGCCTGTGTGTGCTGCATCCTTTCCCTGATCGTCCACGCCGCTGCGGATATACTGCTGTACAGTCCTTGGGTCATTTATTTCAGCATTCTCGGCACCCACTACGCCGTCAAATATAAAGCAGTACGCAGAAGCACCGACCTGTACCTCTGCGTGGTATATTTCGCTATGTGTCTGCTTGCCTTTGTATTTTTCACACTGCGGCTTGTGGAGGTGGTTGGATGAACGACGAGCTGAAGCTGCAAAACCACCTCAAGGAAGCCCGCATGGAAAAGGGACTTTCTCAGGCACAGCTGGCAGAGCTGGTGGGTGTATCCAGAAACACCATCAGCTCCATTGAAACGGGGCAGTTTAACCCCACCGCCAAGCTGGCACTGATCCTCTGCATTGCACTGGATAAAAAATTTGAAGAACTATTCTACTTTTAAGGGGGACTTACCATGGATTTTACACTGTTGATTTTGGGTCTTTTCATTTCCGCCATCGGCATTGCCAACATCAAGGGAAATATCAGCACCGTACATTCCTATAACCGCCGCAAGGTAACCGAAGCAGACGTACCCAAATACGGGAAAGCCGTTGGCACGGGAACGCTGATTATGGGACTGTCACTCATTTTGGCGTTTCTGCTGTCCTTCATCAATGAGCTGCTGACTGCGGCAGTCATTCTCCCGGGCTTTGCTGTGGGCCTCGGCTTCATCCTGTACGGACAGTTTAAGTACAATAAGGGTATCTTTTAACAGGGAATAACATAATATGGCCCTCCGACCATAAGGAGGGGCTTTCGCATTTTGGGAAATGCAGAATCCTCCGTATAGCGTTTCATACGGAGGATTCGGTTTTTCTATTTAAAATTCGGGGATGCCGCTTGCGACACCCGTAGTACCGTTGGCGGCGTTGTAGGTGAAATATTCCATATAAATATCATACACCTTCTCGGAGCTTGCCAGCACTCTGCCATCCGTCATCTGAATGGCCATTTCCGTCATATCGGGGTTAATCAGCAGCACATGCTTAACGGTTTTATCCTCACTCAAAGAGGTCGCGGCACTGAAATACGCAATATTCTGATACGTCATACCCCCACCATGATCCCGCCACCAAATAGCAGCGCTTGTCAGCTCATGACAAGTGCGTTCTGCAAGCTCAATGGCAAAGCGGCCCGTGAAAGTCTCCTCTTGTTTCGTTAGATTGCCCAGCAGAAATTCCGCGCGAGTACCGTCGATGTGCACCACCGTTTGGCCCACTACCGCGCCATTCTCATAAATGTCCAAATGAACATCCCGTTGAATTTCGGTCTTAAAGGATGTATTCACCAGAGAAAACAAGGCAATGGCCACCGCAAATACGATCAGCGCCAGCTTGCTGATTTTTTCCTTCATTGCATCGCTCATGATTTCGCCTCCTTATTTGCGTTTTTTGCGCTTGCGTCCGGGTGTGCTGCGATTATGTTGCCGCTCATATTCCAAATTCATATCATACTTCGCACGTTTGGGTGCTCCTCGACGTTCTGCTGCAGCTTCAAATATTGGCCGACAAAACCACACGGCAGTAGCAAAACAAACCAGATCTATAACCCCCGCTGCAATCGACCATCGCATCTTACTTTCACAAGCTTCATCAAAATCCACCAGCACCGTATTCCCTGCAATCATTTCCATAATTATTCCGGAGCGGGGATGCAGTCCAAGCTCAACCTCAGTCCCTACAGGAAGTGACCTCAGCCCATCACGATCACGAGGAACATCCACACGATAGTCCGGATTCCCCTTCGTACAGACATAGTAGGCTATATTTTTAGCGCCCCTACCTTCTTGTACTCCAGAAAAACCGCAGTCTTATGTACCACTTCCTCATAAGGAATCGGAGCTTCCTTCCACGAAAGATAAGTCAATACCCCTATCAACAATAAACAACAAATCGCCGGAAGCAGCAGGACCGGTACTAAAGAATTTACATGAGGCTTTCGCACCTCCAATTCATCGGACAGCATGGAAATCAAGCCTATCCCGTTCCCCTGCATAGCACTGACCGACAGCACCTCATGACAGGAGGGGCGCACCTGATCTCGCATCCAACGGAGACTTTGGTTGCTGTGCACATCCTCGGTGATGGGCAGAAACAGCACCGTGTATTCATTCAATCGCAGCAGAATACCGTCGGAAAGCTCATACAGAACGGGCATAGCAGTATAGTGGAGCACCTCGCGATGCTTCTGATTTTTCGCTTCCCAATACACGGAACACCGCAGCGAGCTCGGATACACCGTTACTTCACAATCCTTGGCAATGTTGAGATTGATGAGGGAGCCCACACCGTGAATCCCCACAGTGTCGCAAGCCGCCAGATAGCGGGCAATGTATTCTTCCGTAATGGTAAAAGTAATTTGTCGTTCCTGCTTTTCACTCATCATCTTGCCTCCTTTGTGATTATCATAGCATACCAAGCGGAAAGCTTCAATGTGCAAAACACAACCGCCTCCCCGTAGGGACCGTCGTCCTCGACGGTCCGTGGCGCAGCAAGTCAATTGCCCACAGACAGCGAAAACGCAGAACATACAACTGCGGAATCGCGGACACCCGCAAGGGGTGTCCCTACGGATGCTGCGTTTCAGTCGACGCATAGATTCAACTGTCAAGCGTGACTCACAAACGGCGGCAGCAAGCAGCCGCCCTACTATGGGATTGCACCACTCACAACAAGTAAAAACGGGCGAACAATGTTCGCCCCTACTTCTATATTACAGCGCACCGCAGTGCGTAAGGAAAGGTTCTCAAGGAAAACCATATCGGTTTTCCTTGAAATCGCGTCGGCGCAGCCGATAATCGCGTTTCAGCAGAAACGCGCGCGATTAGAAAATGACTTGAGCACATATCCATCACTGAATATGTGCTCAAGTCTTCTGGATGGGATCATTCACCGGAACCCTCTCCTTTCTTTATTCTGTTGTTTTTTCTTCTTTGTTGTACTCCGTTTTCCGTTTCTTCTCGGGTCTTTTGATTGGCATGCATCACACCATCTTATTTCATACACGACCCAGGTTTCTTTCCTGTACAACTTCCATAATGTTTTTCATGCTTTCTTCTGAACTGTTTTCCCCGGTCAACCATTACTTTGTATCTTTTTTCTTATGATAGGCTTTTTCAGCCGTTTCATAATCCTTTATACATTTCTTTGGTTACCGGCTCGAATCACTTCATTGGACGTTTCCTCCTGCATGACCTATTATGTAAATAGAGTTCTGCTTCAAACCTTTGATCCTGTTCCGTTTTCCCGTACATCTACCACTAATCTGCGTTTATAAATTCAACCTCGATCTGTCTCTAATTTGAATTTCAGCCTATTATGTATCTCTACTTGTTTTGTGGGATCTTTTGTTTTTTGAAGTTTCCCTCTCTGTGATTGTAGTATAGCGCAATGTTAATCATTTGTCAATAGGTTTTTTGTATTCGTTGCACATTTTTTCGTTTATTTTTGCGTGTATCTGTACAATGTACACAACTTGCGATTGTCCGTAAGCCGTGATATGATGGTATCAAACGTTCGGGAGGTTTGGACTATGTACACCTATCGCCTGACCCTGTGCTACGACGGCAGCCGCTATAACGGGTGGCAGAAGCAGGGCAACACCAAAAACACCATACAGGAAAAGCTGGAAACACTGCTGAGCCGTCTGATCGGGGAAGAAGTGGAGGTCAGCGGCAGCGGACGTACCGACGCCGGTGTCCACGCCATGGGACAGGTAGCATCCTTCCGTACCTCCGCTGTGCAGGACTGTGACACCCTCCTGCAGGACATTCGCCGCTATCTCCCCGAGGACATCGGCGCGATCTCCCTGGAGCCTGCGGAGCCCCGCTTCCACGCCCGACTGAACGCCACAGGGAAAACCTATGTGTATCGGGTCTGGACCTCGGATTGCCCCAATGTGTTTGAGCGGAAATTTCTCTACACCGTCACGGAGCCCCTGGATCTCGCAGCCATGAGAGCGGCAGCGGAGCATCTGACAGGCACCCACGACTTTATGAGCTTCTGCGCCAACAAGCGCATGAAGAAATCCACCGTCCGCACGATTACCGAGCTGCGGTTGGAGCAGTTTGGCAGCGAACTGCGCTTCATCGTCAGCGGCGACGGCTTCTTATATAATATGGTACGCATTCTGGTCGGCACCCTGCTGGAGGTGGGCATAGGCAAGCGCAGCCCCGATTCCATCCCCTTGCTGCTGGAGGCCAAGGATCGCAGTCAAGCAGGCTATCTGGTGCCGCCCCACGGCCTGCGGCTGGAAGCGGTGTATTATAAATAAGGCTCCCCTGTGTAAGGGGAGCTGGATTTTGCTGAAAGCAAAAGACTGAGGGGTTGTTGCAACAGTGTAATGTAGTCACCAAAAACAACCCCTCCGCCCTCGACAAGCTCGGGCACCTCCCCTTACACAGGGGAGGCTCTCTGTCTCCCTAATATTTTCTGCAAAACACCCTTTGAACCCTCCTTTTTTCGGAGGGTTCTTTCTTTCCCCGAAAAAACAGCGTTACTTTTTTATTTATCATATTTCTCATAAAACCCTATTGACAATAGCGCATTAGCGTGGTAAAGTGATAATGCGCTAAACGATAAGGCATCGACCTTACCAAATACATATTATCCTAAAACTAACAGGGGGAAATGAAAATGAAAAAGTGGATCGCATTGATTCTGGCTCTGACCATGATGTTCACACTGGCCGCATGCGGCGGCGGTAATGATGCAGCCGATGATGCTGCAAACAACGCAGACGATACCGCAGAATTGGTTTACGCAGTAGAAGCAGGCTCTGCCGGCGAAGCTGCTGCTCTGGAAAACAGCTGGAACGTCAACTCCGTAGTTGACCAGGCTACCGCTCTGATGGAAGTTGCATCCGGCACCTCCGATGCAGCCATCATCGACCTGCTGATGGCAGGCGCTATGATCGGCGAAGATACTTCCTACCCCAACCTGAAATACACCGATAAGCTCACCACCGAAGAATACGGCGTTGGCTGCCGCAAGGGCTCCGATCTGGTTGACGTCATCAACGCAGTCTTCTCCGCTACCTACGCTGACGGCTCCATGAAGGACATTGCCAAGGTTTACGGCGTACAGGAATCCCTGTGCGAACAGGCTGCCGATCTGAGCTGGGAAGCAGCTGCTGACGGCGACGTTGCTGCTATCCAGGCTGCAGGCAAGCTGGTAGTTGGCATCACCGAATTCGCTCCCATGGACTATCTGGACGAAAACAACGAATGGATCGGCTTCGACGCTGACATGGCTCGTCTGGTAGCAGAAGAGCTGGGCGTTGACATTGAGTTCGTCGTCATCGACTGGGACATGAAGATCAACGAACTGAATGCAAAGAACATCGACTGCGTATGGAACGGCATGACCCTGACCGCTGAAGTTATGGCTGCTATGGACTGCTCCGCTCCCTACTGCAACAACGCACAGGTCGTCGTTGTTCCCGCATAAACCGCACACCGCCTCTGATTTAAAATTTCATTTTGTTTATTCCACCGATCAGCAGAGAGTTTTCCACTCTCTGCTATTGGTGTGTTATAGGAGATAGAGAAATATGCTTTGGACCGTGACCTTGACCCTTGCGGAAGGGTTCCTCACCACACTGGAAATATTTATTCTGACCCTGGTATTCGCTTTGCCTCTGGGTCTTGTTGTCGCCTTTGGGCTTATGAACAAATGGGCACCTCTGAAGCGTGTTCGCGTACTCCCCCGCGCGATCCGCAGCTTCGCCCCCATCAGTGCCATTTGTAAATTCGTTGTCTGGATCTTCCGCGGCACCCCTTTGATGCTGCAAATGATCATCGTATTCTACGGCCCCGGTCTGTGGTTTGACGCAAACCCCTGGAACGCCATGGAAAACGAACGCGTCATCGCCACCGTTGTGGCCTTCGCGCTGAACTACGCCTGCTACTTCGCCGTCATTTATCAGGGCGGCATCGAAGGTGTCCCCAAGGGTCAGCAGGAAGCGGGACAGGTGCTGGGCATGACCAAGTGGCAGATCTTCAAGGAAATCACCCTGCTGCAGATGATCAAGCGCATCCTGCCCCCCATGTCCAATGAGATCATCACCTTGGTAAAGGACACCTCTCTGGCACGCATGATCTCCGCCTACGAGCTGACTCAGGCGGGCTTCGCCTTTATGAAGAGCGCGGGTATCACATGGCCCCTGTTCTACACAGGTGTGTTCTACCTGCTGTTCAACGGTCTGCTGACCATTTTCTTCGGCTGGCTGGAACGCAAGCTGGACTACTTCCGTTGAGAAAGGAGCGAAAATATGGCTATTTTGGAAGTACGCAATATTGAAAAGCACTTCGGTCCCACACAGGTACTGAAGGACATCTCCTTTGACTTGGAAGAAGGCAAGGCACTGGCCATCATTGGCTCCTCTGGCAGCGGCAAAACCACCCTGCTGCGCTGTCTGAATTTTCTGGAGACCCCTGACAAGGGCACCATTTCCGTCCGCGGCAACGTGCTGTTTGATGCCGACGACCTAAACACCCCGCGGTAAATGGACATTCGCAAAAAGCGACTGCACTTCGGCATGGTGTTCCAGTCCTTCAACCTGTTCCCCCAGTACACCGCACTGGAAAACGTCATGCTGGCAAACCAGCTGCAGGCCAAGGAACGCCCCGACTTCAAGAAGAACAAGAAGCAGATCTTCGCAGAGATCGAAGCCCACGCCCGCGAGCTGCTGGACAAGATGGGTCTGGCGGACCGTGCCGACCATTACCCCCACCAGCTGTCCGGCGGTCAGCAGCAGCGCGTAGCCAT
>JAFQDR010000182.1 GCA_017415945.1 Oscillospiraceae bacterium | reverse complement strand
TTTCTCAAAGCTTGGGGAAACGACGGACGGGTTGAATATCTTTATCAATCGTGTCATCCATCAGACCTATATCAACGTAGATGGAAAAGGAACCAAAGCCGGGGCTGCAACCGTTGTGGAAATGAACAAGGAAACAGCAATGGAACCGTCTGATCCTCCGAGAAGAGTATATCTCGACAGACCGTTTGTGTATATGCTGATCGACTGTGAAACCAACCAGCCATTCTTCATTGGCACGATGATGGACGTAAAGTAATCGGTTATAGAATAGAGTTAAAGTTTGATGATAGGAGGTGCTTTCAGTGAAAAGGTTACTAACCATATGCCTTTTTGCGCTACTTATTCCCCTCGCTTTTTCAGGTTGCGAAGAAAGAGAGGTTATATCCTTTGAATACACCTCCGAAATCCTTATCGAAAAGGAGTGTCCTTCTGAAGATATAGTTTGGGCGGGCAGATTTGAGACACCCAGGAAAAGCGGAGGAATCTTAACCTATTCCGACAGCAGGTTTTTCGGTATTGTAGATGATCAACAGATCGAAGTTATCAAACTCAGCCAGGAGAAGAACTATTTCAAACCGTTTGCGAATAATGTTAACGCAAATCTCTCCAAGCTTCTGGGGATAAGCAGAGAAAAATTACGGGCAAAATTCGATGTTGCCGTTGATGATATAAGCCTCCACCGCTTTGAAGACGTTATGCTTATTCACTTTTTTGTTCCGGAGGATGATGTCTATAACGACAAGCCGACCGAATATGCCGGACAGTATGTTTTTATCGAATACAGAAATAATGAGAAAACCTCGCAAATTGTTGCTGTTGCTCCGAATGAGTATGCTGACGTTAACAATCCCCATAGACTGAGAACTGCATGCGAAGGAAGAATAGGGAATGTCTATTATCTTTGTGATGGGTATTATGATCTTTCCACCCATACCTATAAGCGGTATGAGAATGAAAGTGAACTTCCGAAATACGAGATGCGGCACTTTATGAGTAATAAAGAGATCCTTGAAATCGCTCGGCAGGATGAAGTATTATCAGGATATTTGAACGATGATAATATATATTACGCAGAAAGATATTACCGCTTTAATGATCGGATTTATGCGGCATTTGTGACCGGCGACAACTGGTATGACGAATACAATGGCTCCGAACTTCTGCTCGTTATGCTTGACGCAGATTCCAACGAAGTGCTGTATGCGGAAAAGTACCACTCGCCAAACTACTACATGGGTGCCGCTACTTATGTAATAACTATGTACCGCAGGGGCTCAGATGGATGCCTGTATGATCCATATATAGAAGAATAACTCGCAGAAAAGGAAAAAACAATGAAAAAACATCTCAGACTGGTCTCACTTATTTTGACACTCACTGTGCTTATGCTATCGATTGTTTCATGCGGTGATTTGGGTGAAGATCTTCCAGATCAAAACGGGACTGACGATCAGAACATTGAAACTGAGGGGGATTCTCCCGATACTGAGAATAACACAGAGAAGGAAACAGAAAGTCAGCCTCCCGTAACATCGAGTCCGAACGATACAGAGGAAAAATCTACTGAAACTACAAGCACCCCGGAAACAGGGAAGAACGCGGAAGACACAACCAATCCTCCGGAAACTGAAAAACAACCGATAGAAACGGCTACACCTCCAGAGACAGAGAAACAGCCGCCCGATACAACAGAGGTTCCCGAAACGACCGAAGCTCCCGAGACTACCGAAGCTCCTGAGACGGCAGGAGCTCCCGAGACTGAAAAACACCCCACGGATACAACACCCCCTCCCGAAACAACAGCTGTACCCGAGACAGAGAAACTGCCTGATGAAACGATCGCATCGGAAGCTCCGAAGGATGAACCGAATCCTGGACAGATGCCCGAAATGGCGATTGAGAGCGGGTACACAGTGAGTGAAACAGCGAATTTCAATATCCTTGTGACTGAGGATATGGTGACAACGTCTCGCACAGCACGGGTGGCAGCATTGCAAAATGAGAGCGGTGAGAACGCGCTGTACTTGGATGTACTGACAGAGGATGGCCAAGTAATGACATCAATTAACTGGAAAGGGTACTATCAGATGTTTGTACGCGAAGACGGACTCATAGTGTTGATGAGATTGTGGATGTCGCCGGTGACACAGCGTTGCACGGGAATATATCAATTCTTCGATATCAGCGACCGTATATATTCCTACGATATAATTGATTTGGAAACTCCTGAGATCAATGCTTTAGGAGAAAAAGGAAAGCAAATCAATTTCGCTGTGGGATCTCCAAGAGAAGACGCAAGATTTGAAATGCTATTTGATGATTTCTTGCAAACCTATCAGGCTGAATTTGACGAGGATACATTGGATGGAAAAAGTATATATCTGATTGCAGACTCGTATCTGAATCCCGATAAGCCTGTTGTTTATTCAGATACAGATAAAGTAGAGTTCCCCAATCTTGAAGATAAGGAAATCGCAGATAAGTATACTTGGGAATATGCTTCCGCGCTCTTTGAATAAAGTAAAGCTGAGAGGAGGTATACACGGATGAAAAGAACAATATCCTTCATTGTTATTTTGATGCTTTGTCTATCCGTCTTTGCCGGCTGTAAAAACGAACCGGAAAAATACGTTTCCGTGTCATCCTATATGCTCGGCAGTCCGGATAGGGACGATCCAACCGATCAAGCAATTGAAGAACAACTTCTTGCGAGCAAAGCACTGTTCGCCTACAAACTCGGAAAAACGGAATCACGCACGCTTCAGACTGTATATGTGTGGGACAATCTTCTCCGCAGAGAATTACGACTTGATCTCATGCAGCTGTGCGATGCGGTACCGGACAAAGATAAGGAGATTACGCTCTCAGTTTCAAACGAAATACGCATTGCAAAGAAGCAAATCGAATTTACACCGACATCAGAACTATCCTTTGCTGTGCTGAAAACCATTTTCCCGTTAGAACTGCAGGTTAATGCCCAGACACTCAGACAGGGACTTCGTGAAATGATCATTCGTCTTGAAACTGTGGACTATCTTGGTGATACCGAGGTGATTGCGATACAGACTATAACAGAAAACAGATTAATTCCTCAATATGAAGAAACCTGGATGGAAGGCGAACTCACAGAAGTCATGAGCCTGAGTGAGATCACCGGAACAAGCGAATCGGCAGGCACCTCAAGCTTTCCCGCAGAGCCGCCGACACTTACAGTAAGTGATGGATTCACAACAATTCGGGCTTGGCGCGGAACTTGTTCTTGGATGGTCGAAAACGAGGATGGTATGGGGAACGGTATCCAGGCAGACAGTCCCCATCCGCTTGATTGTGTTGACATCATTCCAGCAATTGAGATGACAAATGATACAACGCTCTCTCTGGCTTTTGAGACTTATCCGACAAGCATATCCATAAAGAGATATAAACTGCATACAGAAGATTATGACGCATATGAAAAGGTTGCAGCTGCTCATAACATGATTGAAATCAAAGCAGGAGATTATCTCTACGAAGTGATTGCCAAGTGGGAGAATCCGAACAAGCCGTACAGCGGAACCGTGCATTTTGCATTCAGCACTGTATGGAACATTCCGGACGAATCGAAAACTGAGAACACCCCTGTGCTCCGACTTCTGCGTTACACTTGGGATGGATGGGGGATTTCAGTTAAAGATATCACCTCGGGCGACGTAGCGGATGCTATCATAAAGGCGTTGGGCACAGCAAAAGAAACCGGCAAAACCGAAAAGAAGATCTCGAATGATGTTCTTGAAGTCGGCGGCGGTGATTATCCCGCAGAACGCGGAACCATGTGGATCGAAGTCGATAATAAGATTTATCGCCTGACTCCCGATTTGTCACAAATCAGCCTCGTGGGAACCCATTTCGGTAAAGGCCAGCTTCTTGAAATGACAGATACGCTGAAAAACGATATCAACGACGCCTGGTATTATCACCCCTATGACTATTACAGTGGAACCTATATCAACGAGTCCGATGAATTGGTGATAAATCACGTTTATGAAGCAGATTCAACTGTACAGATTCAGATTAAGAAATTCGAGGTTGAAAATAAATATCATCCTACAAACAAAATTACGGTAGAGTTGTTATCGTCCACAGATCAAACAATCAGTGTCAGAGTTGATTGCTACCGAAGCGATGATGATCTTGACGGAGGAGACTTCAAGGAAATCACCTTAAAAGCAGGGAAGGCCCATACTGCTGAATTGAGTTTCGGTGGATGGGAAAATTCTGATTATTGGATTACAATCAGTGCAGACAATACCCGTATCAATCTCCGAATAGAACCGTGATTCCTCGGGAGACAAGTAGTTTACAAAGCAACAATTTTGTAATTTTTGTAAACAAATCCGTTGACCTCTTGATTTTGGTAAAATAATGGTGTATACTGAATAAATACAGACGGGAGCTCGTGTTACGGGTTGAGAGGAAGGTAAGACCTTCGACCGGTAACCTGATTTGGATAATGCCAACGTAGGGATGCCTGATAGCGACATCACAATTGACATATTGTTTACGGAAGCATCCAGATCGGTTGCTTCCGTTTTGTTTTTTCAGACAATTGAATAACGGGAGCTCGTAAACGGGCTGAGAGGAAGGTGTGACCTTCGACCGAGAACCTGATTTGGATAATGCCAACGTAGGGACGCCCGATTGAGAGAGACGGGAATATCGCAGTACACGAAGGAAGCAGCCAAATCGGCAGCTTCCTTTTATTTTTTATTGGAGGTACGAATGGTAAAGATCAACGGAGAAGAGCTGAATATTGCAGGTAAAACGATAGCGGAATATCTTGCAACTACAAATTTTGATCCAAAGAGAATTGCGGTAGAACGGAATGGCGACATTGTCCCGAAGGCAAAGTACGGTGAGACGATACTGCAAGACGGAGACAATGTAGAGGTCGTCAGCTTTGTAGGAGGTGGTTAAACTGATTCCAACAAAAGAAGAATGGAATAAGGTGTTAACCGAACGGCACGGCGAGGAACTCCAAAAAAGATTTTCGTCAGCTACGGTTGCAGTATGCGGGCTTGGCGGTCTCGGTTCCGCAATCGCAATCGCGCTCGCGAGGGCGGGCATTGGCAAACTGATTCTGATCGACTTCGACCGGGTGGATATCACCAATCTCCACCGACAGCAATACAAAGCGAATCAGATTGGGATGAACAAGACCGATGCACTTTCAGAGAACCTCAAAGAAATTGAACCGTATATTGAGTTGGGAACTCATACGGTTCGCATTATTGAGGAAAATGCCACAGAGCTTCTGAAGGATGCTGATATTATCTGCGAAGCCTTTGACGATGCGGAGTGCAAGGCGATGCTTACCAATCTTGTGCTTGAAACAATGCCGGATAAGTTTCTTGTGGCGGCATCGGGGATGGCGGGATTCGGCAGTGCAAATACCATCAAGACGCGAAAAGTTATGAAACATTTTTATCTGTGTGGAGATGAGCAAAGTGACGTGCAATCAGAAGGCAGTCTTATCGCTTCCCGTGTCATGCTCTGCGCCGCACATCAGGCACACACAGTCCTGCGTATATTAGCAGGCGAATTTGAAACTTAAAGAAAGAAGGAAATATACATGACAAACGACAAACTCATCATCGGCGGACACGAATTTAATTCCCGCTTCATCCTCGGCTCCGGCAAATACTCCATGAAGCTGATCGAAGCGGCGGTAAAGGATGCGGGAGCGGAGATCATCACCCTCGCAGTCCGCCGTGCAAACACAAAGGAGCAGGAAAGCATTCTCGACTACATCCCCGAAGGAATCACGCTTCTTCCCAACACAAGCGGTGCGAGAAATGCGGAGGAAGCCGTCCGGATTGCACGCCTTGCCAGAGAGCTCGGCTGCGGGGATTTCGTGAAGATCGAGATCATGCGGGACAGCAAATATCTGCTTCCCGACAACGTGGAAACCATCAGGGCGACCGAGATCCTTGCGAAAGAAGGCTTTGTGGTCATGCCGTATATGTATCCCGATCTGAACACTGCCAGAGATCTTGTGAATGCCGGTGCCGCTTCCGTGATGCCGCTGGCTTCTCCCATCGGCTCCAACAAGGGACTGGCAACGAAGGAATTTATCCAGATTCTCATTGACGAAATCGATCTCCCCATCATCGTGGATGCCGGCATCGGCAGACCGTCACAGGCTTGCGAAGCCATGGAAATGGGCGCGGCGGCGATTATGGCAAACACCGCCCTTGCGACGGCAGGGGACTTGCCGCTGATGGCATCCGCTTTCAAAAATGCCATTGAAGCAGGACGTAAGGCATATCTGGCCGGACTTGGCAGAGTGCTGACTCGTGGTGCGTCCGCATCCGATCCGCTGACAGGATTCCTGCGGGGTTGAGAGGCGAGCCATGGAAAATCAGTTTTTTGTGGATTCGGAGCATCTCTCCCCGGAGGCTCTGGCGAAAAAGCACCGCTTGGAAAACGATCCAACGAGCCGTAAGAACCACATGGAATATATGCCCGGCATGGAGATCATCGAATCGGACGTGTGTTCACAAGTAATGGCGCAGATGAACTCTTACGATTACAGCAAATATACGGCGAGAGACGTTCGTGCGGCTCTTGAACACGCCACTTGCTCGATTGAAGATTTCAAAGCACTTCTTTCTCCTGCTGCCGAACCTTTCCTTGAACGGATGGCGCAGAGGGCAAGGCTGGAAACCAGCAAGCATTTCGGCAACACCGTCTATCTCTTCACACCGCTGTACATAGCGAATTACTGCGAAAATTACTGTGTTTACTGCGGGTTCAACTGCTACAACCACATCAACCGTATGAAGCTGAACATGGAACAGATTGAGCACGAAATGAAGGTCATTGCCGAGTCCGGCATGGAAGAAATCCTGATTCTGACCGGCGAGAGCCGTGCGCAGAGCAACGTGGAATACATCGGCGAAGCCTGCAAGCTGGCGCGAAAATACTTCCGTATGGTGGGGTTGGAGATCTATCCTGTGAATACCGATGAATACAAGTACCTTCACGAATGCGGCGCGGACTATGTGACGGTATTCCAGGAGACATACGATGCCGATAAGTACGAACAGCTTCACCTGCTCGGTCATAAGCGTGTGTGGCCATACCGATTCGATGCACAGGAGAGGGCACTTCGCGGCGGTATGCGTGGCGTGGCGTTCTCAGCTCTCCTTGGTCTGTCGGACTTCCGCAAGGATGCTTTGGCAAGCGCACTTCATGTGTATTATCTGCAGCGCAAATATCCCCACGCGGAGATGTCGCTGTCCTGCCCGAGACTCAGACCGATCATCAACAACGACAAGATAAGTCCCATGGATGTCGGCGAAAAGCAGCTTTGTCAGGTGCTGTGCGCTTACCGCATTTTCCTGCCCTTTGTGGGCATTACGGTGTCCTCCCGCGAGAGTGCGCAGTTCCGCAACGGAATCGTAAAGATTGCCGCCACGAAGGTTTCCGCAGGCGTTTCCACCGGCATCGGTGACCACGAAAGCAAGTACACCGGCAAGGAATCCGATACAGTACAGGGAGACGAGCAGTTTGAAATTGATGATAACCGCAGCCTTGACAAAATGTACAGGGACATTGCAGAGGAAGGTCTGCAGCCGGTGCTCAATGATTATCTGTATGTGTGAGGAGCAACTATGAAAAACTTTGATACAAGTCTGTATTTTATTACCGACAGCACGAACTACGCGGAAGAGGAATTCCTTTACCGCGTGGAACGGGCACTCATGGGCGGCGTGACGCTGCTCCAGCTTCGTGAGAAAAATAAAACCACCAGAGAATATATCACTCTGGCGGAAAAGGTACATTCTATAGCCAAGCGTTACAACGTGCCGCTGATCATCGACGACCGTGTGGACGTTGCGCTTGCCGTGGATGCAGAAGGCGTACACCTCGGTGCGGAGGATATG
>JAFQDR010000181.1 GCA_017415945.1 Oscillospiraceae bacterium | reverse complement strand
TCCCGGTCCCGACAGCCGTTACGGACTGATCTCCACCTGGGGATTTATCGGGATCATGCTGCTGCTCTGTATCCCGATCATAGGCTTTATCCTCATGATTGTCTGGGCATGCGGCGGATGCCGGAAGTATCAGAAACGGAATCTCTGCCGTGCTATGCTGATCTTTCTGGCAGTTTCCCTGGTGATCAGCCTGATTCTCGGATTTGCCCTCAAAGGACTGGTGGACTCTGCCATTGATACGGTAAAAGACCAGATCAGCGAATCGACCGGTACAGAAGAAGAGGCTGGCGGTCTTGCAGGTCTCTTTGCGGGATTGACAGGCGATTCCTCCGGCTCGGGCGGTTCTTCAGACACGGGGTCGGAAGATCTTCTGTCCGGCATCTTCGGCGGACTGCTCAGCGGCGATCTTTCGGGACTGCTTGGCGAAGTAGACGATATTAACGAGGAAGCATCGAAAAACTCAAGCGGATGGCCCTCCGATCTGCCGAAATATCCCGACGGAAGCATGAATGAGGTGGAGAATTACCGGACGGAAATTACCGGTACTTCCGCCGAAACAATGTGGAGCTACATAGAAACTCTCAAGAAAAAAGGCTATGAATTCCAGGATTTCTATCAGATGGGCATGAGCGAAGCCGATATGAAATCCATGAACGCATGGTGGGGTACCAACGGCAAGTGGTATCTGAGTATATCCTTTGTCGATGGTACCGTCACCGTAGATCACACCACGGAGCTGCCCGATCTTTCCGGGCTGTTCGGATAATTTTGAAATTGTAAAGGAGATACTATCATGGCATTTTGCGGTAATTGCGGAACGAAAGTAGAAGACGGCAAGAAATTCTGCCCGGAGTGCGGCACAGTGATGGAGGCAAAGGCTCCACAGCAACAGCAGACTCCTCAGCCTCAGCAGAATCAGCAGACTCCCCCTCAGCAGGCACAGCCTCAGATGCAGTATCAGCAGCAGTACCAGCAGGTTCCACCACAGCAGCCCCAGCCCGCACCGAATACCAAGGGCGGCGCGGATTATACCGCACAGTTTGATCCGGCGGACATCGAAGCAAACAAGATGATGGCACTTCTCTCGTACATCATTTTCTTCATTTCGCTGCTTGCGGCAAAAGAATCCAGATACGCTATGTTCCATGCCAATCAGGGACTGATTCTTTTCCTTGCCGGTGTAGTTGTAAGTATCGCCGGAAGCATCATCCCGATCCTCGGCTGGTTCATCATTCTTCCTGTCGGATGCATCATTGTTGCCGTTCTCGGCATCATGGGCATCATCAACGCATGGAAAGGCGTGGCGAAGGATCTGCCTATCATCGGTAAGTTGCGCATTATCAAGTAAGGCACTCCCTATTATATCGAATACCCGTCAAAGCAGGCGGAGCGGCGTCCGCCGCCCGCCTGCGCTTTTATTCACTACAAACATAGCAATTTACAGGAGGAATATAGATTATGGCAGGAATTTTAGACGGACTGGTAAAGGGACTGGCAAGCCTGGCTCCCCAGGATGATCCCGAGGTCAAGATGTATAACGCGCAGAATGAGCTGAAGGAACTGAAAGAAAAAGAAGAAGCGATCTTCGCAAAGCTGGGGCGCAAACTCTATGAGGAAAACGGCAAGGAAGCCTATCCCGACGAAGCAGTACAGCTGGATGCTCTCGCTGCAAGCCGTGTGGAGGTTGAAGCCCGCATCAAGCAAATGCAGGAGGAAAAGGCAGAACGCGAACGCATCGCCGCCGAGGAACGTGCGGCAAGAGAAGCCGAAGAAGCATCCCGCACCTGCCCGAACTGCGGCACGGTGAATCCCGAGGGAACGAAATTCTGCGGCGACTGCGGAACAAGGATGCCGGAAAAGGTGGAAAACAAGAAACGCTTCTGCACCGAATGCGGTGCGGAGATCGGCGAGGGCATGAAGTTCTGCGGCGAGTGCGGCGCACGGCAGGCGGAGTAAAGGGGGAAAAAACTATGAAAAAATTATTTGCACTCCTGCTTGCGGCGATAATGCTCCTCTCTCTTGCCGCTTGCGGTAGCAATGACAATAACCCGTCCGGCAGCGAAGGCGATAACCCCGGCGTTTCGCAGAGCGACAATCAAGGCGGCACGCAAGGTGGCAATAACAGCGATGATCTTCCCGCAGGATTGGAATATTACGTAACGCAATATCCTTTCCTCGCCGATCTCGTATATCCCGTTAATGTAAGCATCACAGGGTTTGATGACAGCGACTATGCGGATGATAAGGTGATTTATTTCACGGTAGAGCAGATGGATAACAGCAAGCTTGAGACTTATTTACAAAAGGCAAATGCCAGCAATCTCGCCGATGATGAAATGGCATTTTTGCTTCATTCCGCGGAGGAGCCTTTGATGATCATAGATTACTCCGACATCAGTTCCGGTTGGATTGACTTGGAGGTATATGATTACAGCGGTGTCGCCGGCGCTGTAACCATTTCAGATGCTACGATTAGCGGCTATGAAGTTCCTGCGGTTGCGTTGAAATACGTTGGAACTTTGGATAAAGCGTATAGTGAAGACGACAAGGTGTTTTTCGTGAAAGCGAAGAATGTCAGCTACGGCGCATTTGATGCACTGATCGCACATTATACGAACAACGGAGGTACTCTTGACTCCGCGAACTCGACCTCTTCCGAAAAGATTTACACATTCTCTTGGGGCACGGTTGCGGCGACGCACTTTGGGCTTAGCGGTGAGCTGAGTATTGAAATTACGCTTAACTGAACGTTTGGGTCATATCTGTTGAAAAATCATAGGAGGACAACACGATGAAAAAGATCTTGGCACTACTGCTCACAGCGATAATGCTCATCTCTCTTGCCGCTTGCACAAGCAATGACAATAACCCGTCCGGAAACGAAGGCGATAACCCCGGAGTATCGCAATCCGACAATCAGGGCGAAGAAAACAATAACAGTGCCACCCAAAAAGCCGATGGCGCACAGATGACAAGTGATGAGAAGCTGAACGCTGAAGATTCCCCCGCAATTGGTGAATCCTATCTTACAGGTATAGGTAAGCCGGTAGGTTATACCGTAAAAGGAACAGAAGCAAGCGGTTTGCTGACGGGGGTTAAGTTTACTCCCGATTCCGGCAGTATTGCAGACGGCGATCTGACGGCCTATGCCGCTGCGATGTGGAATCTTTGCATCGATCAGGTGGACGGCGGTATTCTCGGAGACCGTGACGTTGGCGACTCCGACGGTGAAATATTCTCCACTTTGGAAGATGCGAAGAAATCGGATACAAAATACGCTTGGTTTTACGATATTTCCGGCAAGAGAATCCAAGCAAACGTATATATCGAAGATAACATGATCATTCTCGGCTTCGCCGATTGGTCAAGTTATATCGGGGATTGATGCCCTGCAGAAAGAGGTGACAAAATGAAAAAACTACTAACTATTCTTCTCAGCGCACTTCTCCTTCTTGCTCTTACCTCCTGCAATCTGACTGAGTCATCGGGCGACGGTGGAGGCGGTTCGGGAAGCAGCAAGACAGGTCCGGGCAGCTACTACAAAGAAAAGGAACGGACAGGTATAATTGATATTGACAGCATCACAACAGAAAACTGGAAGCAAGTCGTAAAGGAGAACTTTGAGTTTGATCTCAATGTGCCGGACAGTTGGGAAATCAAAGAAGCAAAATCAGCTATGGGTGCGCACATTGCCTTTTCCTGCAATGCCACAAAAGAGAAAGTCCTTGCGTGCTTCGATGCCATCTTCGAACAGCTGAAAGAACTCGGCGCATCCAGAATCATCGCACATTTTGAGATGGATAAGCATTATGGGACATATTCAGAAGCAAGCAATGGTTCTCTCAGCGGGTTGGCGTTTCACTTTATGATGAACGATGAATTTTCCAAAGAGCTTTACATAGACTTCCAGCCAAACGAAACACTGAACAGTGATGGAAAATGGTATGTGGACGAAGTGGAGTTTTATATCAAATCAGATGGTGACTGGTCAGCACCATCAGGACATAACGGTTTTCAGAAGCTTGAAGCTTATTCCGGTATGACCGGTGTTCCGACACCTGACGGAATGGTAGTCAGCGATTGGACAGCGTACTATGATGACTACATTTCCATTGGCTTTATCCGTGAGGACGGAAGCGAGATCACAGCAGCCGACCTTGATGCTTATGCGGCTACAATATATGATTTATGCCTTAAAGCAGCGGATAAAGGCGAAACCTTCTGGTACCACGCCGAGGACGACAAGATCACCGTTGAATACAAAGGTCTTGCCGATGCAAAAAAGAATGACGGTAATTACCGTATATTCTATAAACTGAACGGCGAGTACATATATGTAGGTGTCAAGCTTCAAAGTGGACGAATTCATCTTTACGTTTCTGATCATGTAGTGTAAATCATTTGGGAGGATAATGCTATGAAAAAACTGCTAACCATTCTCCTCAGCGCGCTTCTCCTTCTCGCCCTTACCTCCTGCAATCTGACCGAGCTGCTCACAGCCCTTTCCGAGATGGAGGACACGGGCTACGAGGACGAATACAAGGAGGAGACCTACGACGAAACACCCGAAAGCACCGGTCCGAAGATTGAGGAATCCAAGACCTATACGATCTACAAGGAGATCTGGTCGGGGCCTTATACCATGAAGTATGAAATCTACAATAAAAACTTTCAGGACCCCGACGATCAGACAGTAAGCACCACCGTCTTTATCGTAAAGGACGGCGACAACGTGTACAACGAATCGACCGGCTATGTCGGTGACGCCGCATCCACCTCCAGGACTATCGTGATGGATGGGTACAAATACGCCTTCTTCGATGAATACAAGATCATCATGCGCGAAAAAGCGAAGAAGAATTCCGGCGGCATCACAGCGGTGACCGAGGAAGAAGCCTTCTATCAGGACGTGAACGGAGATCCCGAAACCGTGACCGTGTTCGGCAAGGAATACTATGGCGAGCATTTCGCGGGCTACGGTGAGAGCATCACCTACTGCTACGATGGCGATACTCTGAAATATATTCTGTCGAAAAGCGGCGGTATCACCTACACCATCGGCGTGATCTCGCTGGAAAGCGGTGCGGATGCATCCTACTTCACGCTGCCCGACGATTATGAAAAGAGTTGGGAATAAAAGGAGGAGTACTATGAAGAAGATAATTGCTATTCTTTTGGCGGGACTGATGCTCATCTCACTTGCCGCCTGTAACCTCGGCGGCGGTGGAGGAGACACGCCAAACAACAATGATAAAGGCGGTTCGAACAAAGCCTTTGACACGCAGGTTCCCGGGCTTCCCGATTATCCTTACGGCGAAATGGTTCGTGAACAGAAGCATGATGACGGATCGGGCCACTGCTATTTCTACAACACGACCTTGGAGGAATTTCAGACCTATTGCAAATCTCTGAAGGACGAGGGTATCGTTCCCCTGAACGCGAACTTCGATTTTTATGAAGACGGCGAGGTGTATTACTGCAAGAATGAAGATGCAGGTTATGACTACGACATTACATTCTACGAAGAACCCGACTATATGACCAGAATCACAAACGGCGTAGAGGAAAAAATCTACTGGCATGTTGCAATCAGCTACGGACCACTGAACTAGACAAACACAGGAGGACAACACCATGAAGAAAATCATAGCACTTCTCCTTGCATCCGTGATGCTGCTCTCCATGACGGCGTGCGATCTGAGCACCATTCTGGAACTGGCAATGGATGCGGCGGAGAACGCAGAAACAGGTGATTCCGGCGATGAAACGCGACCGGGCGGTGACGAAAGTGACGAAGTATCGGGCGTAAAAAGCTGGGATGAGTTGGAACTTCCCGATGGATTCCCCCGCCTTGCCGATTCGGTGGATACATTCCGCTATGACGAAAGCGCCGAGATGTACAATTTCATCTGGAACAGCACCGATTACGCCACGAGCGAGGCCATGATCAACACGATGAATGATTGGTCCAACGGCAAGATCACAGGTGCTGTCAAGGGGAAGATCACCAACTGGAAGATTCAGAACGACCGCATCAATTTGACCGCATCCTTCGATGAAGACAGCGGTGTGTTCATGATCATGACGCAGGTGTTCGGCGGCACGTCGCTGAGTGCGTATCTTTCGGCGCATACATTCACCGAAGATGATTTCAAACCCGCGAATTTCACCGAATTCGGTGAGATCGTGACCTCGGGCGAAAAATTCGGTGGGATTACGCAGAACGGCGCGTTCCGCATCAAAATCAAGGACGGTACATACAACAAGGATGATACCGCCGCGTGGTGTGATGCAATCATTGGACGCCTTGTTGAGATTTCTGCCGCAAACGGTGGAACCGTGGCCGATCTGAAAAACAACGCAATCACCTCATACAGCGATTACGCGGCAAACGACGGCGGCATCCCCGAGTATCCGACTATTGGCTGCTATTTCGTCTCCAAGCTGGATTCAAAAAAATACATGGTAAAAATTATCGCCGGTTATTATGCAGAAGAGAACGAATATCGCGTTGAACTCAGCACTATGAGATTTCTGCCGTGATAAGGCTGCATCACATACTAGCGAAAGGAGATGATATCTATGAAACGACGCATACTCTCCCTCTTCCTCGCCGCCTTACTGCTTCTGCCGAGTCTGCTTCTGTCCGCGTCGGCGGCACCCACAGGGCGCATCGACGGCGTGGACTACGGGCGCATCGATGAAAACGTGAGCCTACGGCAGAAGGTCGAATTCGATATTGGCGAGCGGCGGTTCGAGGGTTGGCTGCAGAACGGCAAGACGCTTTCCGAGGATGAGGTGGACAAAATCATCAAAAGCGTGATGAACGAGATGGAGATCACCTCCGGCGTTCTTCGGTATTCCGAGGAGATCATCCGAAAAGCGGCGCAGAACAAGGGCTTCAATCCCGAGGTGGTGCTGGAGCTGGGTGCAAAGCTGGCGCTCAGCGCGACGGGGCTTGATAAGGCGAAGGACATCTACGACGTTGTCACCGGCAAAAAGGACATCCCCGGCGCGATCTCCGACTACATCATCGGCGAATCGGTGAGCACCATCTGCGAGCAGTACATGAAGGGAATCCCCGGCATGGTCTTCGAGGCACTTTGGAACAGCGGCGACATCATCGCCCGCGAGACGGCGCGGCTGATTGAGGAAGAAAAGATCGCTCAGCAGGCGTTGGAGCGCACCTTCCTTCTGAATCTCTTCTATCAGAAGTGCAACGAGCGCATCGCGGCGGAGGAGAAAGCGAAAGGGCTTGACACATGGTCGATCGTCTGCAATCAGACGGTGTGGTGTCAGAAGACGCTGTTCGGAATTCCCGTGCTGCAGTATTGGAAGCTGTCCTGCGACCTCACCCGCACCGAGTAAGTCTACGATGATCGGGACGATCCCACCAACTACGGCGGCGTCTACCGCGGCACGATGGTGATCGATATCTGGCACGATCTGTCGAATTTCGACGAGCAGTTTGTGAATCAGGTCTTCATGAAGCTGCCAATGGCGAAGATTTGGAATTTCTTTGTTGATTTCAAGGATGAATACACTGCGTCCAGTCTGACAAAGCAGCTCATCTGCACGAACGTGGAGATTCATCTTGACCGGGATAATATGACCTCCGGCGGTATGACCGAATACTTTATGTTACGGGATTTCTCGGACACATCGACATTCAATGTAAAGCACTACGTTCGCGGTCCGGTAAATTATCTCGTTTATAAAGACGGTGTCTGGGACGACGTGTGGCAGACTGAACATGGTCCTGTTACTATCCATCAGGAAGCTGCATACAATAACCATTTTGCCGGAGCACTGATCAACGGGAACCGATATCCCCAGATCGTCTGGACACAGTTTGAACAGGTTGCTAACGGGTATACCATTGCGCCAATAGTCGGAAAATACAATGACGTAAATTACGATCAAACCTCACCGATAAACTACCCCCTCCTCACCGATTATCAGATCTTCGGAGACTTGAGCGGCGGACGCGGTATGCTGACGGTGCTCGGCAAGTAAGGAGGTACGTATGAAACGAATTTTTACAATCCTTGCGCTATCACTCGTTCTCACGCTCACGCTGACCTCCTGCAGTATGTTGGAAGATCTCATCGGCGGGCTCCTCGGCAGCGAAAACACTCCCGCCGAAACGGATGTGTCTTCCGGCGAAGACAACCGCGCTGTCACGAAAATGACCGACGCGGCGCTGGAGGCTCTGCTGGCGCAGGGATTTGAGAAGGTTTCCGATGATGAGGAAGAAGCCGCCGAAACCGAGCGCACGGTGGAGGAGCTTCTGCAAATGCTTGCGGACGGCACACCCATGCAGGATTCCTCCGGTGCCGATTACAGTACGATCCCGCAGACTTTCTCCGTCGATCTCACCGAAATGGCACAGCTTCAGGGTACGACGGTGCAGTTTTCCGAGGAGCCGTGGGAGACGGACAAAACGGTGGAGGAATTCGATATGGAGGATTTCACCGCCGAAATGACACCCGAGGAAAAGGCGGAATGGGACGAAATGATGTCCAAAACCGAGGAGGACTGGGCGGCGGAGATCGCGGCAATGGAAGCCGAGATGGAAGAACTGACCAACTCCATGAACGATTTCGGCGGGGATGACACCTATGACACCGGCGACCTTGGAGACGTGGAAATTCCAGATATGGGCGATATTCAACAGCAGATCGAAGACGCCATGAAGGATATTCCCGACGAATACAAGGATATGTTCGGTGATTTGGGCGGTCTCGGCGATCTTGGTGATCTGGAAGGACTGCTTGGCGGTCTGCTCGGCGGAAATTAACAACAATCATGATTTTTAAGGAGAATGACAATGAAAAAGATTTTTGCATTGATGTTGGTACTCGTTATGGTATTTGCTCTCGTCTCCTGCGGCGGAAGCAAAAATGAAAAAGATATCGTCGGTGTATGGAAGCTGGTGGATACCGAAACCGAAACGGAATACGGCCTCGGCATTGAGTTCACCGATGACGGCAAGCTCCGCTATGGTCTGACCGCAGACGTATTTGAAGCCATCGGCGGCGACGATGCGGAGGATGTCATGGACGGTCTGGATCTGCTCATGAGCATTGAGTATAAGATCAAGAGCGACACCGAGATGGAGATCACGATGAAGGCTCTGCTCGGACTGGCAAAGGAAACCGAAACGATTGCCTACGAACTGAACGGAGACACCTTGAAATTTGACGGTGTTGAATACACGAGAGTAAAGTAAGGTACATAAAAAATCGCCGGTGGCTCGTAAGTCATCGGCGATTTTTGTTCATGATTAATTGTTTACAGCATCCTTGAATGCTTTTCCGGGTTTGAATGCCGGAGCTTTGCAGGCAGGAATTACAACCGGTTCACCGGTGCGGGGATTGCGGCTCGTTCTCTCACCGTGTTCGCGGGATTCGAAGGTACCAAAGCCAATCAGCTGTACCTTGTCGCCCTCTGCAACAGCAGCGGTGATCTTATCGAGAAGTGTGTCGAGAACTGCTGCTGTATCCTTCTTGGATACGCCGCTTGCTTCAGCGACTGCAGTAATAAGTTCATTCTTGTTCATGGAAGCCTCCTGAATAATTCATAGCATTATTATATCATAATTAACTGCACTTGTCAAATTTTGTCCAATTCAAGAATGCATCCGGCTTCTCAGCCTGTCCTTTGCCGGAGTACATTTTCTCTACTCTTGTTCATACCTTTTCGGTCACACGCTGTTCCGCCGGATCCCAATATCCTTCCTCAATAAGCTTGTCCCAGTTGGCTGCGATAATCTTTATAGTTTTCTTGAACTCCACATCGTAATCTTTCTGAACAACAAGCCCGCGAGCGATCATATCTGATAAAACGGTGTGAACTTCTCCAGCATTGACATCATATTTTCGCACCACCGCACTGACTGTACCCATAAATGTGGGGATGATATCGGTCTTGTCCATCACATATGCAAGGTTTTCAATAATCATCCGTCTGTATGCTGAAAAACGCTCAGTAGCAAAAGGAAGTGCTACGCATTTTGTTGCATGGTCCTGCAGACGTCTGCTAATGGATTCCTGAACGCCATATATTATGACTCTTCTCTTTTTTGCTTGGTTATGTAATTGACCACGGAGGTGAAATGCCCATCTCCGGTAAACAATATGTATGTACCGATGTTTCGGTCTTCATTGACACTTTGGTATAGTGAATCAAGCATAACGAAATCGGTCATATCCTTTTTACGGTATACGGACTCCTCAGTCGTATCCTGTACCGAATCTGTCACAGCCAAAACCTTTTTCTTTTCTTCAAACAACCCTGCCAGTGAAAAATCCGCAAACACCCGCACATCAACAATATGGTATTCTTTCCGCAGTTCCCCTATCCAGGATGCAAGATCCGGCTTCATACCATAGAGATTGCGGTAAGAATAAAACCAATATTCATAATCGACAAAAACCATCGCCCGATTTGAACGGATCAGGTCTGTGATACGGTTCCAGAACTTCACTGTTTTCCTCCGTTGCTTACGAATTAACCATATTATTTTCAGCAGAACATTATATCACCACGGCATTGATAAAACAACTGCTACACAATAAATAGTATATCATGAAATGCTCACAAACACAAGAAATATAATGTGAATTATGTGATTCCATCCAGAGATTGATGCCGAAGCTCTTTTCAAAAAATACAAAATATGGTAAAATAGTATTGAAGAAATCTCTGATGAAGTGAAACTTTTCCTTTCATTTTTCGAGATATATAATGAGGAGGACTGCTCAAAAATGTTTCCCCGGGGAAACATGCCGTGCTACCTCACAGTGCCGCAAACAGGCTTGAAATGGGAACTTTTTGGGTATTTTTCACGTCTAATACTATATATGGGGGAGGTATATGTTATGAAGAAATTCTTGATTTTTTCGATCGTTACAGCCTTGTTTCTGTCCGTTCTTTCATCGTGCGGAACAGCCGATATCGATATTGATTCCGACCGAGGCGGAAACGAATCCGAGAAGAACTACAACGATACCGAGTGGCTGAACGATGATACACACTATATAAGCGATCTGCAGGAGTGTGATTTCGGCGTACAGTACATCCGCACAGACGGATACCAAAGCGGTGCCAAGTACCCGGTTGTCAAGATCATTCGCTCGGTAGATGAGCTGAATACCTATTATGAAGCAAACAAGGACAACTACTCCCTTGAAAGACATTCCGGACCTCCTTTTTATTCGTATTCCACCATCGGTTTTCTGGATGCCTGCGACAAGTATGATGCTGCGTACTTTGAAGATCAGATCCTCCTGATGATTCTGCTTGAGGAAGGCAGCGGATCCATCCGTCATGAAGTAGAAAGTGTCGGTATTGACTCCGGCGATATTTGGGTAAAGATCAAGTCCATCGTTCCCGAAGCATGTACCGATGATATGGCAGAATGGCATATCCTTATCGAACCGGAGGCAGGTGTGGATGTCACCGATAAAGAGAATGTTGTCGTCTTCATGGATGGACGGAATATCACCGAAAAGATTACCGAGGTATATTACGAAAAAGGATATGCGAATATTGCGCTCACTCTCAAGGAAGGTTGGGAGTACGATATTGTTGACGAGCCGGATACAGATGAATTCTCCATCAACATCTATCCTGCAGGTCAGAAAGACAACAAGCTCCGCATTGCCTACTTCAACGGATTTGGCGTCTGCGGTACCGGTCTCAAGCAGGAAGGAATCACGCTCGGCAGATATGATGCGTGGATGGGTACTTACGACAATAACACGGTATGGGACTTCATTTCTATCAGGGATACCTTCGGGGATTACGCGATTCTCAACGAAGGCGGTGAGAAATGGTGGTCTGAATATGGCAATGATGCGATGCAGATTCTCGCTACTCTAAAGGTTGCGGACGGATATGTTTCCGAAGCGGGAGCTGTTCAGGCTGCTAAGGATAAAGCCAATTCGACGGATGCGGAGCCTAAAGTAGAGTTTGATTATGAGAACTATGTGTGGAGGGTTACGCTCTCCGGTAAGAATACAGACGGGGATGATACCTTTGTAATTGATATTCACGGAAATATAGTTGAAATCATCGATTGAGAAGGAATCGAGAAACAAAACGCTGTTTATCACTTCCCTCCGTTCCCAAGCTATCGCCGGTAAACAAATGAAGCAATCAACTTTAATGTCGCTGATTGCTTCATTTGAAAATAGACAGTTATTCTGTATCTTTGCGAAGAATGTCCAAATATTTCTGGTAAGCAAATACACGGTTTCTTGCTGTGTTGTTGGTCTGTTTTAATATACCACACTCTTCGAATCGTTTTACGGCACCGGAAACGGTGTTGAAGGACATTCCAAGATCCTCAGCGGTTTTGCGAATATCAATGATTGGGTTCTTCTCAATGTAATCGAAGATGATATGCGCATTCTTTGACGCTCTTCCCATATCAGATATCAGCTCAACATTCTTGTTGTGAAGCTCTGACAGCTTTTTAATAGTGTCAACAGCCTCATCCGAAGACTCTGCAACAGCTCTTAAAAAGAATTTTATCCACTGCTCGTAATTGTCCTTGTTTCTGACTTCGCTCATACGGTCGTAGTATTCGACACGGTTCTTTTTGAGATAATATGAAATATACAGTGATGGCGAATTGAGTGCTTTCTTTTCCATAAGGAAGAGCGTGATGAGGAGTCTGCCTACACGACCGTTGCCGTCAAGGAATGGGTGAATGGTTTCAAACTGGTAATGGATAAGTGCTGCCTGTATAAGAACATCAAGAGTATCATCCGAGTTGATATACTTTTCAAGGTCTGAAATAGCCTCGGTCATATCTTCAACATTCGGCGGGATATATCTTGCGTTTTTGAGAGAACTGCCCTGAGTTCCAATCCAGTTCTGTGATATACGGAACTGTCCGGGATTCTTTTCTTCGCCTCTGACGCCGCCAAGAAGAACCTCGTGGGTTTCTTTTATAAGTCTTGAGCAAAGAGGAAGTGTTTTTATTCTTTCAAGAGCGTATTCCGTAGCCTTGATATAGTTTATAACGTCTGCAACATTCTGATTTGCATTCTTTTCTACCATAGGATCAAGCACGTCTTCCAGTGTTGCCTGTGTACCTTCTATCTGAGAAGACAGAAGTGCTTCCTTACGGACATACATTGATACAAACAGGTTCATATTCGGGATGTATGTTGACATGGTATCAAGAACAGACAACAATTTTGTTGCAGAAGTCAAAAGCTCTATCATTTCCGCATCCATCTCGATTTCCGGAGGAAGAGGTGACGGACGGAAAGATTTATATGCCGCATCGCCCGAAAGATTAGATACATATTCGCCTGATCGTTTCATCGATTTCATCTCCAAACTTGAAATTACAATAATATTATATCATTCTTATTTCATTTTGTCAATCGAAACTGAAATAACAATGCGGGTTGTTTCTCAGTATTTCAGTTTTTCAAGATATAATTACATTATAAATTAATATATTTCAACATCATTATCTTCAAAAAGGAGAATGCTTATGAAAAAGAAAATATGGATCCCGATCGCTGCTGTCGTTCTTCTCCTTGCCATCCTGTTTGTGCCGATTCCGCAAGGCTCTTATGATGATGGAGGCACACGGGAATGGATTGCGCTGACCTATAAGATCGTGGACTGGAACCGTTTATACACCGGTGGGGTATATGACGAGATTCGTTTCTATGGTCCTGCAGATAGAAACAAGTCCATTGATGAACTGTGGGAACGTGAAAGACCGCAACGTGAGTATGACGAGAATAAGGCTGTAAATGCAAAACCGGTCATATACCTTTACCCTGAAAAAGCAACAGGGATTTCTGTTGAACTCGAATACAACGGTCAGCTTACCTGCACCTATCCCACATACAAAAATGGCTGGACTGTTATGGCAACGCCGGACGGAACTCTGACAGACGAGAACGGTCAGACATACAGTTATCTCTACTGGGAAGGCGTGACTGATGTTGAATATGACTTCTCGAAAGGCTTCTGCGTGAAAGGTACTGATACAGCTGCATTCCTCGAAGATGCCCTTGATAAGCTTGGTCTCAACCGCCGTGAAGCAAATGAGTTCATCGTGTATTGGCTGCCGCTGATGCAGGAGAACGAGTATAATATCGTTTCTTTTCAGACAGATGCCTATACCGATGCAGCAGAACTGAAGATTACCCCCGCCCCCGACACTCTCATCCGTGTGTTTATGGCTTACAAAGCGGCAGAAGAATAT
>JAFQDR010000024.1 GCA_017415945.1 Oscillospiraceae bacterium | reverse complement strand
GAATTTCGTCCATAAGGACGAAACAAAGTCAAATCTATTTTTCGCGCCGGCATGGCGTCGAAGCAAGCTCCATATCGCTTTCCGCTCAAGTGTGAGCGGAGAGCACTCATTCCGCTGCTTCTCCTTTTCAAAATGAAACCACGGTTTCATTTTGAGTGAAGTATATAAAAAATACAATTAGGTCTGCAAGTGTGGAATTTGTTCGCAGAATGCGGACAAATTATGCGCGCGGCCCCACATGTTTACGTGGGGTCTGCCAACGCCCTTACTGTTTGGCGTTGGCTGCAGACCTGCTTGCCCATCGCGTAAGCGGGGGCATCTCTGTCAAAATGCTCCGTAGGAGTATTTTGACAGACTCAAGGGCGGTAAAAACCGCCCTTACTTTAATTTGACATTGGAGAAATATAATATATGTCTATGAAACCTTCTGCAGGTGCTGACCGTATGGGCACAATGCCCGTTGGTCGGCTTCTGATTTCTATGGCTGTTCCCATGATGTTTTCTATGATGGTGACAGCTCTTTATAATGTAGTCGACAGCATTTTTGTTGCCCGTTTAAGCGAGGATGCATTAACTGCGGTATCCTTGGCATTCCCTGTGCAGAATATGATGATCTCCATTGCTGTGGGCATCGGTATCGGTGCCAGTGCGCTGATCTCCCGTATGCTGGGCATGGGGGAACGGGAAAAGGCCAATCACCTTGCTATGCAGGGGTATCTGCTCAGCACCATTTCTGCGGTGCTGTTTATTATCATCGGTCTGTTCTTTGCAGCACCCTTTGCAAAAACGCAGGTTGATATGAGCGCTCCCAACGGTGCGGCTATTGCCGCTGACTGTGCAACCTATCTGCGCATTGTTTGTGCGGGGGGCTTTGGTCTGTTCTTTACCTGTTTGGAAGAAAAGCTCTTTGCCTCTGTGGGCAAGACCATGTACACCATGCTGCTGCAGCTGAGCGGTGCCATTATTAACATCATTCTGGACCCCATTATGATCTTTGGTCTCCTTGGCTGTCCTGCCTTCGGTATTGCGGGTGCGGCTTATGCGACCATAATCGGTCAGATTTTCGGTGCGGTTTTAGGCTTTGTACTGCTGCTGACCAAGAACAAGGATTTGACTCTGCGTCTGAAGGATATGGCGCCCGATTGGGAAAAGATCAAGGCGATTTTGACCATTTCCGTGCCCAGTATTTTGATGAGTGCGGTCGGCTCTATTCTGACCTTCATTCTCAACGTCATTTTGATCGCCTTCTCCTCCACTGCGGTTGCGGTGTACGGTGTTTACTTTAAGCTCCAGAGCTTCATCTTTATGCCCATCTTTGGTCTCAACAGCGGTATGGTCCCCATCATTGCCTATAACTACGGTGCGGGGAATAAGGAGCGCATCCATCGCACCATGAGACTGTCCATGCTTTCCGCTGTGGCGATCATGGGTTTGGGCATGGCTGCGTTCAACCTGATTCCCACACAGCTGCTTGGTATGTTCAATGCCTCCGAGGATATGCTGGCCATCGGTGTTCCCGCGCTGAAAACCATTAGCTTGGCCTTTATTTCCGCAGGCATCTGCATTATCAGCGGCTCTGTCTGTCAGGCCTTCGGCTATGCGTTCTATAGTCTGTTTACCTCCATTGCACGTCAAATCGTGGTGCTGCTGCCTGCAATCTACCTGCTGAGCCTGTCCGGAGATGTGAATATGATCTGGTGGGCATGGCCCATTGCAGAGGTTATGTCTTTGGTAGTAAGTTTGTTCCTGCTGCGCCGCGTATTCCGCAAAACAGGCATGAGCCTGAAGACAGACTGAATTTTGTGTGATATTTGATAAGCAGAGAGGAGCATATCCTCTCTGCTTGTTGCATATATTGGGGACTACGGCGGCAATTTGCCCAAAATATATGGTAGAATATAGCGAAATCTGTACGATTTCTCAAACTAACTCTTTACATCATTGAATTTGCCGTATATAATAGAGTCAATTTTTTAATTGGAGGATAAACCATGAAAAAGATGACAGCACTTTTCCTCGCTCTGGTCATGATGATGAGCATGGCTGCCTGCGGCGGAAATGACAGCAATACCGATGAAGTGTCCGATCAGGTGGAAGCAGGTCTGCTGCGTGTAGCGGCTCTGACCGATATCAACACCATGGACGTAGCACAGACTACCGATAACTACATGATTCCCATGAATGTGTTCGATCGTCTGTATGAAGTTGAAGTACAGGCTGACGGCAGCACCGAGATCGTGCCCAGTCTGGCAACCGAGTACTCTGTGTCTCCCGATGGTCTGACCTACAGCTTCACTCTCCGTGAAGGTGTGACCTTCTCCAACGGCAGCGCACTGACTGCATCCGACGTGCAGTACACCTTTGAACGTCTGCTGACCGCAGGCGGTGTCAATGACGACATTCCTCTGGAAGTCAAGGGCTCCGAAGCACTGAAGAACGGTGAAGCCGATTCTCTGGAAGGCTTTGTTGTGGAAGACGACCTGCACTTCTCCATTACTCTGAACGGTGCAAACGCAGGCTTTGTTGCTGAACTGACCGGCCCCGCTATGTCTGTTGTTGACAAGGAAACCATGGCAACCGCTAAGAACTTCGGCATCGACTGCGCAGAAACCATCGGTACCGGTCCCTACATCGTAACCGAATGGGTAGTCAATGACCACTACACTCTGGTTGCAAACGAAAACTACTGGGGCGAAGCTCCCTCCGTTAAGAAGATGATCGTCAGCATCATTCCCGATGCATCCACCCAGAATCTGATGTATCAGAAGGGTGAACTGGACATCATCGACCTGGAAAACATTGACTCCGCAATCGTTGATTCCACCTACAAGTCTCAGTACGCAGACAAGATCATTTCCGGCTCTCGTGTGGGTATGGTTTACTTCGCACTGAACGCAAACAATGAATTCCTGTCCGATGTAAACGTACGCAAGGCAGTTCAGATGTCCGTTGACGTTGACACAATCATCAGCTCCATTTACGGCGGCGATGCAGTGGCGCAGGCAGGCATCATTCCTCAGGGTGTTTGGGGCTGCAATGCAGAACTGGCTCGTCCCACTTATGACCCCGCAGCTGCTAAGGCTCTGCTGGCAGAAGCAGGCTACGCAGAAGGGGAAGTGACCTTCGAAATGGCTCTGGACTCTTCCGCAAACAGCAATATCCAGTTGACCTACCAGATGGTACAGCAGCAGCTGAAGGAAGCAGGCATCAACGTAACTCTGTCCACCTACGATGAATCCTCTTGGCTGGATCTCCGCAAGAGCGGCGCAATGGATTCCTTCATCGCAACCTGGACCATGGACTACAATGACCCTGCAAACATTATGTACACCTTCTTCGGCAGCCCCGAAAAGACTGCTATCCGCAGCTTGAACTATGCTGACGAAGCCATCATGGCTCGTGTTGCTTCCGCTTCCACCATCGTTGATGATGCGGAACGTATGGCTGAATATCAGGCACTGGAAGAAAAGATCGTTAACGAAGATGCTGCATGGGTACCCATGTTTGGCAATATGCACCTGTTTGCTCTGGGTGAACGCGTTGCTGACTTTGTTCCCTACTGGGCAGGCTACAGCAACTTCTACGCAAAGGATGTTACTCTGAAGTAAACGCTAATGAAATGAAACGCAAGCGCATAAGGGTATCCGCGTATGGGTGGCCCTTATGCGCTTTATTTCTGTCAGAGTTGGAGTGTTTGATATGATCAACAACATTTTGAAACGAGTCCTCCAGACCGTATTCATTTTGATTGGTGTGGCGCTGCTGGTTTTTCTCATGCTGCGCATTATTCCCGGCAACGCCATTATTACCATGATGGGGGAGCATACCAATCCCGAGGCCATCGAACGCATGACTGCGGAGCTGGGTCTGGACAAACCCTTTTATGTACAGTTTTGGATGTATCTGAAGGGTGTGCTTACGGGTGATCTGGGCACCAGCTATTCCCTAAACCGTCCTGTATCCGAGCTCATCGGTACCGCCTTCCCCAATACCGTCCGTCTGGCTGTGTTTGCGGCTCTGGTGGCATGGATCGTGGGCATCCTGTGCGGCATCATTGCGGCGGTAAAGAAGAACAGTATTCTGGACCATACCTTTATGGGCTTTTCCCTGCTGGGGGTTTCCGTGCCTGTCTTTATGGTGGCTATGGTGCTGCAGTACCTGCTGGCCTATAAGCTGGACTGGTTTCCCATTAACTCAAGCGGTACAGGCTGGATCGGCTATGTGCTGCCCGCCATCGCACTGGGCTGGAACAGCGCAGGCAGCATTGCCCGCTTGACTCGCTCTACCTTGATGGAAGTGCTGCAGGAGGACTATATCGATACCGCCCGCGCTAAGGGCTACCGTCAGCTGTACGTCATTGTGAACCATGCCCTGCGCAACGCGATCCTGCCCGTTATCACCATGATGGCGGTGCAGCTGTCCAGTCTGCTGTCGGGTGCGGTCATTTGTGAGACTGTGTTCTCCATCAACGGCATCGGCCGCTTGGCGGTGCAGGCCATTGAAGGTCGAGACATTCCGCTGCTGCAGGGGACCATCCTGTTTTCCACTGTTATCGTCATTGTTGGCAATCTCATTGCCGACTGTCTGTACAGTGTACTGGATCCCCGTATTCGTAAGGAGGTGTGACCGTGGAAGCGATGGAAAAAACCTCTGTTGTAATGGAGGATGGCCGCGGCTTCAAGTCCGTATGCATCCGTCTGTGGCGTGAAAATAAGGTGGCTGTGCTGTGCGCGGTCATCATTCTTGTGTTTGCGTTGGCTGCGATTCTTGCTCCGGTGCTGACACCCTATTCCTATGAAGAAATCACCCAAACGGGACGCTTGGCAAAGCCCTCTGCACAGCATCTGCTGGGTACCGATGAGCTTGGCCGTGATGTGTTTACCCGTCTGCTGTACGGTGCCCGTATCTCCTTGATGGTAGGCCTGGTGCCTACGATTCTGTCCATGGCTGCAGGTGCCCTGCTGGGGATTCTGGCGGGCTATCTGGGCGGCAAGACCGATACGGTCATCATGCGCTTGGCTGATATTATGCTGGCCTTTCCCTCTATGCTGCTGGCTATGGTCATTATGTATACCTTAGGTGACGGCATCGTAAACATTTTCCTTGCCTTGGCTCTGGTGAACTGGGCAAGCGTGGCCCGCATTGTCCGTGCGGAGACCTTGAAGCTAAAGGAAACGGAGTATGTGGAGGCCGCCCGTTCTATCGGTGTCAGCCGTGGAAAAATCATGCTGCGCCATGTGCTGCCCAACTGCATCCCGTCCCTGATCGTTCTGTTTACCCTGAATATTCCCTCCGCCATCCTGTCCGAAAGCTCTCTGGGCTTTTTGGGGCTGGGCATCCAGAAGCCTATGGCATCCTGGGGGCTGATGGTCAATGCGGGCAGACAGTATTTGTACACCAATCCGTGGCTGAGCCTTGCGCCCAGTGCGGCTATTATGATCATCGTGCTGGCCTTTAACTTCCTTGGGGACGGTCTGCGCGACGTATTGGATCCCCATCTGGAAAATCGCTGAGGGAGGATACTATGGAAAAGAATACACTCCAAGTGGAACATCTGTCCGCCAGCTTTTTCACTGCAAGAGGGGAAATCAAGGCGGTCAACGATGTGAGCATTCAGATTCCCCGCCGCAGCATTGTGGGCATTGTTGGGGAATCGGGCTGCGGCAAGAGCATGACTGCCCGCAGCATTATGCGGCTGCTGAAGTACCCCGGTGAGATCGTGGGCGGCAGCATCAAGCTTATGGATAAGGAGCTGCTGACCCTGTCCGAAAAGGAAATGGCAAACGTCCGCGGGGAAGAGCTGTCCATGATTTTTCAGGAGCCCATGACCAGCCTGAACCCCGTCATGAAGGTGGGCAAGCAGGTTCGTGAGGCTATCCTGCTGCACCGCAAGATCTCCAAGAAGGAAGCCAAGGAAGAAGTCATTCGTATTTTCGAGAAGGTGGGCATCTCCGAGCCCGAGAAGCGATACAACTGCTATCCCCATGAGCTGTCGGGCGGTCTCCGTCAGCGTGTGATGATCGCCATGGCCATGATCTGCCGACCCAAGCTGCTCATTGCCGACGAGCCTACCACTGCACTGGACGTAACCGTGGAAGCACAGATTTTGGAGCTGATGAAAAATCTCCGAGACACTGTGGATACCAGCATCATTCTGATTTCCCATAATCTGGGTGTGGTTGCGGAAATATGCGACTATGTGTATGTCATGTACGCAGGCCGCATTGTGGAGCAGGCGGATACATTTACCTTGTTTGACGATCCCCGCCATCCCTATACCAAGGGGCTTATGGGTGCGGTTCGCTCCCTGGAAGACAAAAACGCGGTATTGGAAACCATTCCCGGTACCGTACCCAATCTGCTGCAGCTGCCTGATGGCTGTGCCTTTGCTCCGCGCTGCGGACAGTGCACAAAGGGCTGCGACAGAAATCAGAAGCTGATCGAGGTAGCACCGGGACATCTGGTGCGCTGCCATTTGGGAAAGGAGGTCTGACATGGAAGATAATGTATTGCTGGACGTACAAAACCTGAAGGTAGAGTACAAGCTGAAGGGCAAGAAAACCGTTTCCGCCGTGTCGGATGTTTCCCTGCAGGTCATGGAAAACGAGATTTTGGCGTTGGTGGGTGAGTCCGGCTGCGGCAAATCCACTCTGGGCAAGTCCATGATTCGTCTGGTGGAACCTGTTGGTGGCCAGCTGTACTTCCGCGGCGACCGTATTGACAATCTGGAACATAAGCGGTTCAAGCCCTATCGCCGTCAGATGCAGATGATCTTTCAGGATCCCTACGCCTGTCTGGATCCCCGTATGACCGTGCGGGATATCATTGCCGAGCCTCTTGAAACCTATAAGGTGTGCCCCAATGCGGCAGCGACCACCGAGCGAGTGGTAGAGCTGCTGAAGGCAGTGGGCTTGCAGGAGGAGCATCTGTACCGCTATGCCCACCAGTTTTCGGGAGGCCAGCGTCAGCGTATCGGCATTGCCCGTGCCATTGCTCTGAACCCTGCGTTTATTGTATGTGATGAGCCTGTTTCTGCGCTGGACGTTTCCGTGCAGAATCAGATTTTGAATTTGATGAAGGAAATCAAGGAACAGTTTGGCCTGACCTATCTGTTCATCAGCCATGACCTTTCTGTGGTACGCTTTATTGCTGACCGCGTGTGTGTCATGTTCCTTGGGAAGCTCTGTGAACTGGGGGATACGGAGACCATATATAACGATCCCCTTCACCCCTATACCAAGTTCCTGCTGGATGCTATCCCCAAGGCAGACCCCCATCAGCGCCGCAGCGCTCGTATGCTGCTGACGGGGGAGCTGCCCAGTCCCGTGGATCCTCCCGCAGGCTGCCGCTTCCATACCCGCTGCCCCTACGCAACCGCTCAGTGTGCTCGGGTAGAGCCCGAAATGCGAGAGGTAAAGGGGCGTATGGTGGCTTGCCATCTGTATGATTGAGGGATAGGCCATGCATAAGATTCCATATTTTGACGGTCACTGCGATACGATCTACCGCTGCTATTGCACAGGGGAGGGCTTTGCCTCCAACGGCGGTCACATTGCTTTGGACAGAACCCACGGCTTTGACAGCTACGCCCAGATCTTCACCTTCTTTTGGGATGCGGCGGAAGCACCGGAGCGTGGGATGTTCTCCGTGGCACGGGAGATGTACGCACTGTTTCAAGCCCAGCTGGAACTGAACGCAGACCGTATGGCTCACTGTCGCAACGCCGCAGAAGTGACGGCCGCGTGGGAGCAGGGAAAGCTTGCTGCACTGCTGTCTGTTGAGGGGGCCGACCT
>JAFQDR010000180.1 GCA_017415945.1 Oscillospiraceae bacterium | reverse complement strand
TTGTGGTCGGAGTGTCATTAAAGAATCTGAACCCCATGGCTTGTGAAACCAAATCGAAGCCCGGCGCAGCGGGTTCGATTTGGAAAGGAGGAGCGACGAAGTGAATGAGCGATGACTTTTAAATAAAAAGTCGTCGCGAACGATACAAAGTCCGCGACGACGTGGTCCGAGTGACAGGATTCGAACCTGCGGCATCTCGTCCTCGCGGACTCCACATTCTTCGCTTCCGCCATGCTTGTCGAAAGCTCATCCGTTTCGTCGCTCGTCCTCTTGCCACCACATCCACTTCGTTGGGATGCGGTGGCATTTTTGTCAAAGCGGCGCGCAACGCGCGCCTTCCTATAAAAACAGAATGCCGTACAGATCGCACTCCATTTCGGACCATGCAAAAAGAGGTCACCTTTCGGCGACCTCTCTGCATGGTCCGAGTGACAGGATTCGAACCTGCGGCATCCTGCTCCCAAAGCAGGCGCGCTACCAACTGCGCTACACCCGGTTATCGCGTCCTCGCGGACTTCACATTCTTCGCTTCCGCCACAAGTGTCGAAAGCTCATGCGTTTCGTCGCTCGTCCTTTTCACTCCACATCCACTCCGTTGGGATGCGGAGTGATTCGGGTACGAAGTCCTTTGCGAACAGGAGTATTCTACCACAGATCTGATTTGTTAGCAAGGAAAACTTATCGTCCTGCTCTTGCATCTCTCTCCGCTTTTCGATATACTTCCCCTATACATTATAATTAGTGAGGTATATTATGGCGCGCTTCGCAGTCATCGACACAGAAACCAACTGGCATGACCGTGTCATGTCCATCGGTACCGTCATCGCCGACAGTGACGGCTTTCGCCTGCTGGCAGGTCGGTATCATATCATCACCCCCGAATACAAGGTGGGCGGGATGTTTGCCGACACCCTGTTTATAGACTGTGGCCGTAAGCCCATTCTCTGCACCCGTGAGCAGGCACTTGAAGATCTGTCCCTATGGCTGAGCAAGTACGGTGTGGAGGACATCTTCGCCTATAACGCACGATTTGACTGCACCCATCTCCCGGAGCTGGGCTATCTGAATTGGTATGACATCATGCGTCTGGCGGCATACCGTCAATACAATCCCATGCTCCCCCACTCCGCGGAATACTGCTCCACAGGCCGTCTCCGTCGGGGCTTCGGTGTGGAACCCATGCTGCGGATGCTCTCCGGGGATCACGGCTACCGCGAAAGCCACAACGCCCTGGGTGACGCACTGGACGAGTTGGAGATCATGCGTCTGCTGGGGCACCCCCTAAGCGCATATATTCCATTGAAATAATCACCCGCAACGGGCAGCTTTCTTCGGAAGGCTGCCCGTTTTTCACGTTCCCGCCGCATCTCCGGTGGTCACAAAAAGTGTCAAGTTTTTTTACTGCACAATATCACACAAAAGCTTCTGTTGAAATTTGTATCAAAATTGTAAATTTTTAAGAAATATCTTGTAAACTCTTGCCATAATTCCCGAACTGGTGTACAATGCCATCTGTATAGAACTATATCTTGGGATAACTATGTCTTTTTTGAAGAAAAACTAAAATTTATATATTCATAAATCGTTCATACTTTATGAATTTGTTTAAAAATTGGTAACATTTTTCTTACCGTATGTAATGTTACATCACATTCGAAAGGAGCATATCCTTGAACGAAAGATTACTGAAATATTTAGTCAGCAAACAGCTGCTTACCCAAGCGCAGGCAGATGCGCTGCAAAAAGAATATCGTGAAAGCGGTCGTTCTGTCCGAGAACTGATTTCGGAGAAGGGTCTGCTCACCGAAGAACAGATGCTGGAGGCTCTGGCAGCCGTCTTTAAGCTTCCTACAGTCAAGCTGTATGAAGAAGAGCTCCCCATTGAGGTGCGTTCTCTCATCAAGCCCGACCTCATGCGCAGCAACTTTATTCTGCCCTTCGCTTTTGACCCCGATGACTCCGGTATCATTTATGTAGCTATGAATGATCCCATGAATATGCGCGGCCGCGAGCTGGTGGCTATGGCAACCAAATGCCGTGTACGCCCCTATTTGGCAACCGCTTCCGACATTCTGGTCACCATTGACCGCTACTTCGGCTCCGACGAAATGATGGAGGCTGCGGAAATGTACACCCGCGGCAGCGAGACGGACGAGGTCGAGGAGGATGCCATCATCCGCGAGGACATCAATTCCTCCCCCGTTGTTGTTCTGGTGAACTCTCTGGTAGAGCAGGCCGTCCGTCAGCGCGCATCCGATATTCATATTGAGGCAGGCCCCGACATGGTTCGCGTTCGCTACCGTGTTGACGGTGTGCTGTACTCCACGGCAAAGTACAGCCTGAAGCTGCTTCCCGCCATCATCGCCCGTATCAAGATCATCAGCGGCATGGATATCTCCGAAAAGAGAAAGCCTCAGGACGGTCGTTTCTCTATTACCGTTGACCGTAAGGAATACGATGTGCGTGTGTCCACCCTGCCCACCGTTTACGGTGAAAAGTGCGTAATGCGACTGAATCAGAAGAAGGCGCTGCACCGCAGCAAGCAGACTCTGGGTCTGTCCCCCGATGACATGGTGAAGTTCGACCGCATTATGGATCACCCCAACGGCATCGTTCTGGTTACCGGCCCCACCGGCTCCGGTAAGTCCACCACCCTTTATACCGCCTTGAGTGAGCTGAACAACGACACCGTTAACATCGTTACCGTTGAAGACCCCGTGGAATCCAATATTGAGGGCATCAATCAGGTACAGGTAAATGTTAAAGCAGACATGACCTTTGCAAACGCACTGCGCTCCATTCTGCGTCAAGACCCCGACATCATTATGATCGGCGAAATTCGTGACGGCGAAACCGCATCCATCGCCGTCCAGGCTTCCATCACCGGTCACCTTGTGGTCTCCACCCTCCATACCAACGACTCCGCAAGCTCCGTGACCCGTCTGCTGGACATGGGCGTGGAAAGCTATCTGATCGCGGACTCCGTTGTTGGCATCATCGCACAACGTCTGGTGCGCCGACTGTGCCCCAACTGCAAAAAAGAACGTGAGCTGCAGCCCTACGAAGCAGACTATCTGGGGCTGAGCGAAGAAGAACGGAAGACCCAAAAGGTCTACGATGCCGTAGGCTGCCAGCGCTGCAACGGCAAAGGCTACTACGGACGTATCGGCGTTTATGAAATTATGGAGGTCACACCGCATATCCGCAACCTGATCGCCGCCCGCGCATCCACCAACGATTTGCGTGATGCCGCAATCGAGGAAGGTATGCTGACTTTGAAAAAGGCCGTGCGCCGTCTGGTTCTGGACGGTACCACCACCCTGTCCGAAATGCACAGCATCTCCGCAGAGGAAACCGCCATCCCCAACAATCTGTCCCCCACAGGTGAGGAGTAAATATGAAACCTTTGAAAGACATTTTATATGATGCGCTCAATCTGGATGCATCGGATATACATCTGACCGTGGGCCTGCCTCCCGTCTATCGTATCGACGGCGAGCTGCGCCCTCTGGAGGATGAAGAAATCCTGAGCAATGCGGACACTTTTGCTGCCGCCAAGGAGCTTTCCAGCGAAAAGCAAATGAAAGAACTGGAGACTACCGGCGAATCGGACTTTGCGGTGACCTTCGACGGCACCATCCGTATGCGCTGCAACATATTCCTGCAGCAGGGGAACGTGGCACTGGCCTTGCGTATGCTGCCTCTGCGTGTTCCCACCGCCGACGAGCTGGAGCTGCCTCCCATTATCATCGAGCAGGCAGATAAACCCCGCGGTCTGGTGCTGCTGACCGGGCCCACAGGCTCCGGTAAGAGCTCTACGCTGGCCGCTATGCTCAACCACATCAACCACACCAAGCGCCGCCATATCATCACGCTGGAAAATCCCATCGAATTTGTCCATGTACACGACAAATGCATGATCAACCAGCGCGAGGTGGGCGATGACACCGACAGCTTCGCAAGCGGTCTGCGTGCCGCCCTGCGTCAGGACCCCGATGTCATTCTGGTAGGCGAAATGCGTGACCTTGAAACCATTTCCACCGCCATTACCGCTGCTGAAACAGGCCACTTGGTATTCGGCACCCTGCATACCAAGGGCGCGGCAAACACCATTGACCGTATCATTGACGTATTCCCCCCCGAGCAGCAGGAACAGATCCGCATTCAGCTGGCTGACGTTCTGGAAGCTGCCATCGCAAAGGCACTGCTGCCCAAGATCGGCGGCGGCCGTGTGCCTGTATACGAAATTCTGGTTGCCACCCCTGCGGTACGCAGCCTGATCCGTCAGAACAAGAGCTTCCAGATCCCCAGTGTTATGCAGACCAGCAAGCGTCAGGGGATGCAGATGCTGGACGAAGCACTGGCTGCTCTGGTCCGCAAGGGCGACGTCCGTCCCGAGGACGCCTTGGCCGTAGCCAACGACCCCGCCGCTCTGAGAAGCCAATTGGGGAGGTTGTAAGGGATGCCCGCATATAACTACGTTGCCATGAACCGCGCCGGCAAGCGTGTGAAGGACAGCATCGAGGCTGCCAACATTGAAAGCGCAAAGAGCTCTCTGCGTTCCGCCGGCTATACACTCCTTGAGATCAAGGAACAAAATGCCCTGAACAAGGACATTGACCTGCCCTTTTTGGGCAACCCCACCGCAAAAGACATGGCACTGTTCTGCAGACAGTTCCGCTCCATTTTGAAGGCAGGCGTATCCGTCTCCAACATTCTGGCCATGCTGGGGCAGCAGACCGAAAACGATAAGCTGCGGGCTGCTATCCGCGATATGCAGGCCAGCATCGAAAAGGGCGAGACCTTGGCAGGCTCCATGCGCAAGCATAACAAGATTTTCTCGGATATGCTCATCAACATGATCGCAGCAGGCGAAGAATCCGGTAATCTGGAAGAATCCTTTGCCCAGATGGAAGTCTGGTTCGACAAGGCCAAGAAGACCCGCTCCGCCGTTTCCAAGGCTATGGTATACCCCTGCATTCTGATCTTCGTTATGGTCGTGGTTTTGATCGTAATGATGGTCAAGGTCATTCCCGGCTTTATGCAGACCTTTGAAGAAATGGACATGGAGCTGCCCCTGCCCACCCAGTGGGTCATGGCCGCCAGCTACTGGTTTGTTGACTGGTGGTGGCTGGTTGTGGGAATTCTGGTTTTCCTGGTGGTAGGCGGCTTATTGTTCAACCGCACCAACCGAGGCAAGCACTTCTTCGGATATCTCACCCGCAAGATCCCTCTGGTGAAGCTGTTCACCGTCCGCAGCGCAAGCGCCACCTTCTGCCGAACGCTGGCACTGCTGCTGGGCTCCGGTCTGTCTCTGACGGAAAGCTTGGATCTGGTCACCATGAACATGAGCAATATTTACTATCGTGAGGCTGTGCAGATGGTTCGCACCTTGGTTTCCGAGGGCTGGAATCTGGCAGACTCCCTCCGTTATACAGAGCTGTTCCCTCCCATGGTCTATAACATGGTAGCCATCGGCGAAGAAACCGGTGACCTGCAGGGAATGCTGGAAAAGGTTGCGGACTACTTCGATGACGAAGTAGAGGACGCTACCGCAAAGCTTCTGTCCGCAATGGAACCCGCCATTATGCTGTTCCTTGCAGTATTTGTCGTTATCCTCGTACTGGCAATATTCCTGCCTATGCTGAACATGACCAAGGCATACGACCAGTACCTATAACGCTTACATCGATCATTCTCGGAAATGTTTTGATAGCAAAGGAGATGAAACATGGTACCCACCACTCTTATCTTCATATTCCTGTTTTTGCTTGGGCTGTGCGTCGGCAGCTTTCTCAACGTGCTGATCTACCGTCTGCCCAAGGAAGAAGAGTTCGTTCGCACCCCCTCTCACTGCATGACCTGCGGTCATGAGCTGAAGTGGTACGAGCTGTTCCCTGTGTTCAGCTGGCTGGCTCAGGGAGGCAAATGCCGTGCCTGTGGTGTGAAGCTGTCTGCCCAGTATCCCATTGTGGAAGCCCTGAACGGCACCATGTGGCTGCTGACAGCCATTTTGTACAAGGGCGATTGGCTGACTGTGGGGCTGTGCTGTGCCCTGTTCTCTCTCCTGCTGGTAATTACCGTCATCGACTGGCGCACCTTCACCATCCCCAACGGCTTAAACCTTGCTATCCTCATTCTGGGTGTCATCCGATTGGTCACAGACCTGTCTGACTGGCCCCTGTATGTGATCGGGATGTTCTCTGTCAGCCTTGTATTTCTGGCCCTGCACATCCTCACAGGAGGCGCAGGTCTGGGCATGGGAGATGTGAAGCTGATGGCCGCGGCAGGGCTGCTGCTGGGCTGGCCCCGCATGATCCTGACGGTACTGATCGGCAGTGTCTCCGGCGCTGTCATCCACTCCCTTCGCATGAAACGCGGCGCAGGCCGCAAGCTGGCCTTCGGCCCCTATCTGGCCGCAGGCGTTTGGATTTCCGCACTATTCGGAAATCAAATTCTTACCGCATACCTTAGTCTTTTCGGACTGTAAACCATACGCAACTGAGCCGTCTTCTCGGTTCATAGGAGGAAACTAACATGAGCAAAAGAAAAATCAGCAACTTGAAGCTGGTTATCCAACTTAGCAGAGACGAATCCGTGTTCGCTCTTTGCGACAAGGCAGGACAGATCATGCACAGCATTGTTCTGCCCACTCCCGAAGGCGCAGTGGACGATGGTATGATCCGCAATGCAGAAGCAGTTCGCGAATTGGTACAGTCCGCAATTTCCGCCCCTGAATTCCAAGGCGTACATAATGTTGTATTCTCTTTGTGCACCTCTCAGGTCATCACGGAAACCGTAAACACCCCCGACCTGTCCAAGAACAAGCTGGAAAAGCTGATCGTGGCCAACATGGACATGTACTTCCCTGTTGATATGTCCGAATACAAGCTTGTCTGGCAGACCGTCGAGCAGAAGAAAAACAACGCGGGCGTAAAGGAGCAGACCGTTCAGCTGTGGGCCGTCCCCACCGCCATGCTGCCCCAGTACTACGCCATCGCCAACGCCTGCAACCTGTCTGTGTCCGCCGTTGACTACTGCGGCATGAGTATCGCCACCGCAGTGAACGCAAGCTTCTCCGCAAGCAGCAAGCCCGGCAAGGCACGCAAGAGCATGGATCTGAAGGGCGCACTGAACAAGGAGATTTCCTTCGGCAAAAAGAAAAAGGCAGAGGCCGAGGCTGAAGCCGAGATCGAGGCCGAGCTCCCCGTCAATCCCACGGACGACACACAGCGGACCCATGTACACCTGACCTTGGAAAAGGATCTGATCGGTGTGACCTTCGTGCAGAACGACCGCGTGGTTCATCAGCGCTTCATCTCCGCAGGCTTTGATCCCGCCTACCTCATCCACGACGTGGCTATGATGGTGGAATACTTCCGCTCTCTGGATATGGGCCGCGGTACCGAATTTGTAGGCTATGCCTCCGGTGCCCTTTGCGAGGATTTGGATTTCGTTTCCGAGCTGTCCTTGGCAATGGATCTGCCTCTGGAGCCTCTGAACTTGGGCTTCGACCCCCGTCTGGTTATTTGCGCAGGCGCAGCACGCTGCAAGCTGGACTTCGGCATCCGCGATCTGAACAAGCCCAGCAAGGAACTGACCGCCATGAGCGTTCAGGTGGGCCATACCGCAGCCTTGACCGTGGGCGGCGCCGCACTGGCAGGCGTTGTTGCCCTGACCTTCGTGGCACGCTTCTCTTGGAATTCTACCATTGAAGTTCTGGAACAGAGACGTCAGGCTCTGACCATGCAGGCTGCCAAGGTAGCAGGCTTCGCAGATAAGTACAAGGAATATGAAACCCTTTACAATAATTACAGTTCCGACTGGAACACCGTATTCAACAGTCTGCGCACCTACAACGACAATCTGGTGCGTATGCTGGACGAACTGGAATCCATCCTGCCCGAAAAGACCAGTGTTACCGCTCTGGCCATCGGCGCAGACGGTCTGAATGTACAGTTCGCCTGTGAAAACAAGGAAGAGGCCGCCTACCTGATCATGCAGCTGCGTGAGCTGCAGTACGCAAATCTGGCAGCCATTTCCAGCCTGTCCGGCGGCGGCCGCGGCCCTGCCAAGACCTATGGCAACGGCGAAGCCGCCCCCAAGGAAGGCAGTGTCGAGCTGACCGATGCCCAGAGAAACGAGCTGGCTTCTCAGTTCCTGGAGGATTTCGAGATCTTCAAGCTCATCTCCGAGACCGCCAACATGAACCCCTCGGATCTCTATGCCATCGAAACCCACTACGGCAATCAGCCCTCCACCGACATCGTCGTCTCCGAGGAAACCGCTACCGCTCCCGAGGTCACCATTGAATGCAAGACCCTGAAGCAGCTGGAGGACTACATGGCTACGCAGGGTGTCACCATCACCGACGATATGCGCAAGAGCGCCATCACCACGCTGCTGAACGTGAACCCCTTCTCCGCAACTCGTTTTGCAAATGAGCTGTACAAGGTAAGCGAAAAGAGTCCCGCCGAGCTCATGGGTATCTATTCCATGGACTTCCTGCTGGATCTGTATAACAACAAGGATGCTGTCCTCAACAGAGCCACTCCCGATGCCACCAAGGCCTCCATGGCACTGCTGACTGACCTGTGCATCAAGACCACCAGCTACGCCCCCCACCACAAGGATACGGAAAAGATCCTTGCGGCAGACCCCATTCTGGAACAGTGGTATGTCTACTACCTGCAGGATGAGCTGAACAAGGCCGCACAGCAGCCCTCCACCCCCGATGAAAACGAAAACGTGGAGTGCGAGTTCTGGGCACTGGATACCATTCTGGCCGACCTTCTGGTAGAAGGCAAGTTCAGCACTCCCGATGCAAATCTGAACAGCAAGCTGGATGCAATGCTGTCCGCAGCTACCAAGAACACCCTGAACGGGTACATCGGCGGCGGCAGCGATGTGACCCCCACTCCTCCCGCGGATGTGTCTCCCACGCCTCCCGTAGAGGTCACTCCCACTCCTCCCCCCACTGTCACTCCTCCCTCTAACCTGAGCTTTATGGGCATGACCCTGGAGGAAGCAAATCGCCAGATTGAAAAGTACATTTCCGTGGGTCAGACCGACTACGCGCCCCTGCTGGATGAGCAGATCGGCAAGTATCTGACCACCGGCAAGTCCGACTATGAAGATTTGGATGCCGCCTTGACAATGTACATCAACATGGGCATGGGTGACGAGCACGTAAAGACCCTGGTGGTTGAGTATCTGCAGTACGGCACCATGAAAAACAGCACCTTGAACACCTTGGTGTCCAATGCAATGAAGAACGGCAAGACCGGCATTGAAGCCATCGACAAGCGCATCACCGCCGAAATCAATAAGGCAGAGAATCTGAATGCCGCCATCGCCCTCATCGACAGCTACATGAACAAGGGCACCACCAACTTCCTGCATCTGGATAATATGCTCAACAGCTACTACACCGCAGGCAGCACCGGCACCGCCATTCTGGACACCATCGTAGGCTATTACAACGACGCAAAGGTCAAGAGCTTCCTGTACCCCGACGGCAAGACCCTGGACGTGAACAAGGTCAACGAGATCAAGGTCATGTACGCAACCTTCACTTCCTCCGGCATCAGCGTCAACAAGTTCTATGACAAGCTGTTTACCCGCTACAAGCTGCTGGGCAAGAGCGGCTCCCAGTATCTGGACAGCCTGCTGTCTCCCCAGAAGCCCTCCCAGCCCTCCGGCGGCGGCACAGGCAACGGACAGCCTGTGGATACCCGCATTGCATTCACCGTGGTTCTGGGCTACAACAATGACCTGATGCGGGCAGAGCTGGAACGCAAGGGTCTGAGCAACGACAGCAAGGTCGAAATGCTGGAGGTTAACAGCTGATGAAAGAGAAACTGAAACGAAATTGGCGATTGATTCTGGGCATCGTCCTGCTTCTGGCCGCCGTGTTCACCTTTGTCAAGGTGTATCTGGCGGAAAAGGAAGCTCACGAAGCACAGGTCAGTCAGCTGAATATGTACATCACCGCTCTGGAACGGAACATCGCCGAAAACCTGAAGTATGCCGACATTCAGGACGAGCTGGACGATGCCATTGCAGAGGTCAAGGCCAGCCAGCTGGAGCTTTACGAAAGCTTCCCCGTTGAGTTGAAGGAAGAAGACCAGATCATGTATGTACTGTATCTGGAAACCCTGTTCGGCACGGAAATCAATTTCTCCTTCAGCACACCTCAGGCAATGGGTATGCTCTCCGAGGGCACCCTTATGGGCATGACCCTCACCGTCAACTACGAAACCACCTATGACGGCTTTAAGGATATGATCGACTATCTGGCAACCGACGACCGCATCGTATCCGTTTACAATGCAACCATCGAGTATGACGCAAAGACGGACAAGGCTATCGGCGACGTGACCCTGCTGCTGTACCTGATCGACAGTCCCCTGTTGGATTACGCTTCTCCCGATGTCAAGGTTCCCGATACCGGCAAGGACAGCATCTTTGATTAAAAATCTCCGCGACTTTATGAAAGGAGGTCGAGTATGAAAGGAAATAACGCAGGCTTCTCTCTGGTGGAAATCGTGGCTGCCATTGCCATTTTGGGCATATTCTTTGGCACTGCCTGTACATCTCTCGTACTCGGTCTCCGCATGAATGAGAAAACCGATGCCAAACTGCAGGCACAGCTTGCCGTCTCCTCCGCCGTGGAAACACTCATGGCAGAAGGCATCGATTCCGCCAAAGTCACCACACCTGACATAGATTACGGCCTAACCACCGAAACAGATGAAAACGGAATCCCCTTTGATCGTTTTCCCGAGGTTACCGTAAGTGTCAAGACCGTCCCCGATGAGGTCGGTGGCGCTTCGCTCCCCTACTTCAAAGTCACCGTTACAAGTGATAAAGTCGAAGACGTAACCGTAACCACCTACATTCGAGAGGCGGTGAACAAGCCATGATGAAGCGCAATGACGGCTACACACTGGCCTATGTAATGGTGATCCTGTTTGTTCTGGCCTCCGTTGCTCTGGCAACCATGGGTCTGGCTCTGCAGCCCGCGAAGAATCAGGCAACCGCCCTGAAGCGTATGCAGGACAAGTACACCGCACAGGGCTTGGCGGAGCAGGTAGTGGCACAGCTGGAACACGCAGATGCGGAGACCCTCGAAAATGTGCTTGGTTCCTATGTAATTGATGCTGCTCACCCTGATCGCAACCCCTATTGTGAAAAAATCAATGTTGAAGGTTCCGAAATTTACAAACTCGTCGCAAAATCCGGCAAAACCACTGTCACCGCTGAGTTCACCTTGGAACAGCGTACAAAAAACGAACCCACAGGTGAAAACGCTGAAGACGGCACCCCAATCACCACCACAACCATCATCGGGCATACCGTCAAATACATCTCCTATAAAACGGAGGTGGCGCAATAATGAAACGTAACGACGGCTTTACCCTGATCGAGCTGATTTTGGCCATTGCCATCAGCACACTGATCACTGCGGCAGCACTGAGCGTCCTGCTGTTTGGGATGCGCATCAACCTGAAAACCACCGCAAGTGTGCAGCAGGTCAATGCTACCAACATGCTGACACAAATGGTACAGAGCATTGCCGAGGAACAGTCTGTAAACGTGAGCAATGAATATACCATTGAAGGCGCTAACGGTTTCAAACTTACCTTCGAAAACGGCAGTATTCTTCTGAACAATACCGTGTTTATGGAGGATGTAGAGAATTTCACCGCTAAGCTCTCCGACGACCATCGACAGCTGACCGTAACAATCAAGGTAGGCGGTAAAAATTACACTGCCACCACATACTGTCGCTTGAACACCACCCCTATCCCCGATGAAGGAGGTACCACCGGATGAATCTTGATCGTGAAGTGGTGCTGACCAGAAAAATGGTACTGTTTGGGGTATTGGCAATCGTGGCCGCGCTGATATTCATGGCGTGGTTCGTGGTCTACCGACTGGAAAAGGATCGTGTGGTGCTTTCCGAGATCCCCGTCTCCCCCACCGTTCAGGTCGCCACCCCCGACCCAAATACGGTCCCCCCCACCATGAACGCAGAGGTGTTTGACAGCAATCTGGATTTGGGCATCGATATCATCACCCGCCTCACCGATAATGACCGTACCAACGACAGCATCACCGACTCCTTCGCCCGCAACAACTTCCTGAAAACTCTGGCTTCTCAGGTCGGCAGCACCGGCGAAATTATCGGCGGCGGACTGTCCACCTTTAAGTATTATACGGAATGGTATGTAGACGGCTACCCCGAGGACGGCAGCTGGAACGCAGACACGCCTTGGTGCGCCAGCTATATTTCCTGGTGCATTGAGCAGGTGAACCTGTCCATCCGCAGCAACATCCCCCGTTATGCCAACGTGGACAACTTTATCCTCCATTTCTGGGAGGAGACCTGGCTGGTACCCGCAAGCACCCCCACCCCAGGTGATCTGGTGTTCTTCGGCATACTGAACGACCCCAATCATATGGGTGTTGTGATTGCCGTGGAGGACGGATACATCTACACCATCGAAGGCAACGTCAACGATGTTGTGGGCATCCGCAAGTACAAGCAAAACGATCCCGGCATTCTGGGCTACGGCATTTTGAACTGGGCAAACTAAATACAAAATAAGCCAAATAGCGGAACCGAGGTTCCGCCATTTGGCTTTTATTCTTCTCTGTGAATGGCATGGATTTTTCCGTTGCGGAGCTCCAGCCGCCAATCGCACAGCTCCGCCGCAGCAGGTCTGTGGGTTACCACAATGCAGGTACGGTTGGGCAATCCCCGCAGCCGATACAGCACCTTCTGCTCGGTGCCCGCATCCAGAGCACTGGTACACTCATCCAGCAGCAGGATCGGCGCACCGCCCAATACAGCTCTGGCAATGGCCAGGCGCTGTGCCTGCCCCTCGGAAAGCCCCGCGCCGCTCTCCCCAAGGACCGTATCCAGTCCCATAGGCAGCTGCTGCAGATACTCGTCCATAGCACTGACGTATACCGCACGGTCGATCTCCCCTTGGGTAGCGTCGGGCTTCACCAGCAGGAGATTTTCCCGCAGAGTGCCGCTGAGCAGCAGATTTCCTTGTGGCACATAGGCAAACAGACGGCGTGTACTGCGATCCAGCAGCATCCGTTCCCCGTTCATTTGTATGTACAGCTCCCCGCATTCAGGCTGAAATACCCCAAGCAGCAGCTTCAGAAGGGTACTCTTGCCCACACCGGAGGGGCCCGTAATAATGGCAAAGGCCCCCTTAGGCAGCACGAACCCCGCATCCTCCAGGATCACATCCCGATCGTACGCAAAGCGCAGCCCCTCGGCGCAAATGCCTTCCATGTTCTCGTAAACCTTGTGGGGGTCGTCCACTGTGGAGGCGGGCTCCCCATGGATCTGCTCCAGCTCCATGAGACGCTCCGCAGAGGCGATCATAGCCACATACTTGGGCAGCACCCCGGAGATATCCACAAAGGGGGTTTGCAGCTGGTTCACCAGATGGATGACCGCAGTCAGAGTACCAAAGCTCATTTCCCCATGGAGCAGCTTCACCGCGCACCAAGTTAGCGCCACAAAGCCCGCACCGTAATACATGACACTGATGCCCGTATTGGTCACCAGAGAGACGTTTTTGCGGGTGCGCTGAATAGCGTAGCGCGCCCCCATCATGGAGTCCGCACGACGCTCCACCTCAGCGGAAACGTCCATTGCCTGCACCATCAGCAGCTTCTCCATAGTCTCCTGCAGGAAGCCCGACACACGGCCGTCGTGGTCGCTGACCTGCTTGTTCAGATTCTTCAGCCACTTGCGCATAGCTGCCGTGCCCACAATGACTACAAGCCCCGCAGCACCGATCAGCAAAGTGAATCGAAGGTCAAGTGTCCCCAAAATCGTAATGGCCGCCACCAGTCGAGTGACCATGGAAGCCAGATTGGGCAGGATATTCAGCACCCCATCATTGACCTTGTTCACGTCATTGTTCAGTCGGTTCAGCAGCTCCGCACTGTGGTACTTGGACACTGCGGCATAGTCCCCGTGGAGCAGCCCATGGAGCAGCCGACGCTTCCAGTCCCGATCCAAGTCCATGGACAGCCGCGCCTGCAAATGTCGCACGACAAACTGACAAACAAGGATCCCGCCGATGATGCTCCCCTGCTTCATCGCCGCAACGGCAAAGGCATGCATATCCCCCGCCACCGCGCTGTCAATGACCCCTTGGCTGCCCAGCGCAAACAGTACCATGCACAGGGCATGCCCCACACGGGCCAGTACCATGACGGAGATAGCGGGCAAGCGATGGAAATTACGGCGCAGCAACCAAACAAAAGTATTGTTCTTCATGGGCGCAGCCTCCGTTTCAAGCCATGGTACACCCGATGGGCGGGCTTACGGATGGGGTACAGTGCAACCCACAGCCTGCTGTAGAACCGATACAGAGGCGCATCCACGGAGATTTCACGATCCCCCCGCTTAAATGCACTGACCACCGCCACCATCCACTCGGGCTTGATGTACTCGTAGGAATAGGTATTGTCCCCCATGCAGACATAGCAGTCCTCACGCACCTCGATGACACGATGCATCACATACTTGCCGCTTGGGTATTGATACACAGGCAGGTCGTACTTTTGCAGGCGTTTCGGCAGGGGTGCCAGCTCCACACTGTCCTTCCCCTGACGGAGCATAGGCTTCATGCTCACTCCGCGAAAGGCCAAAAACCGCACCTTTTGTCCTGCGTTCAGCCGTTCCCGCAGCACCAGCATGAGCTCTTCCTGAAAAATCTGATTACCCTTCAAGGAAGTCATGCCCCTTCAGTTTTTCGATAAACGCCGCAACGCTCTTGGCTGCGGTTGCCTCGTCTACGTCGTATTCACCCAGCAGAGCCGCCACCAGAGCGGCCTCGTCGGTATCGTTAGCCAGACGCTCCCACAGGAACGCACCGGTTTCATTCAAAGTGATCATCATATTCAGATCCAGGGTGCCGCCCATAGGCAGAACCACAGCCTGACCTGCCACATGACGCAGCAGGAATCCGTCTTTCAGCTTCATATATCCAATCCTTTCATTATAAGCCCCCTGTGCAAGGCAATGTCATTAAGTTTGTAGACGTGTAATGTAGGGCGGGGGCTTGCTCCCGCCGTTGCGCACTTAAATGATTGCAGATGCGACCTTGAAAGCGGCAGGACCAAGGCCCTGCCCTACAACTGTTTGAGTTTATGGCTCTTAACTGAATGACATTGCTGTGCAAGGGGAGTTAAGTCAAGGCACGAGCCTCGGAGAGCTTGCCAAATTCACCCTCCGTCCCTGTAGGGCGGCCGCTTGCTGCCGCCGTATATTATCGCCCCACTCATCGGGACAGTCGCTCTTGACACTCCGTATCTTCGTACTCCACCGCAGTCTTGGCTCCCCTTGTCAGGGGAGCTGTCGAGCGTATGCGAGACAGAGGGGGAGTTTTCTCTCCCTCCGTCTTTTGCCTGCGGCAAAATCCACCTCCCTCATCAGAGGGAGGCGAGGCCACGTCACAAATCTTCGCCCCAACCGCCTAGCCCGTCGCCCTTAACGGGACGCAATTCACAGCCGCACCCGTAGGTTCGCCCCTTGTCAGCGGAATAAGGTAGGTTCCGTTGACAGAACTCTGCGCTTTATGCAGAGCCCGCGGGTGTCCTCAGGCTCCGCACCGTTCCAATTCAGTGCATACCTTCCCCTTGAGGGGAAGGGGGACCGCTTGCGGTGGATGAGGTGTTATTCAAATCCGCGAAGCGAACCCAGTGTTGCCTCCCCTTTGATAAGGGGCGGTGTCATTTTTGAGACACGAGAAAATGACGGAGAGGTCGATTTTATCATTCCCCGCACATCATCTCATACGCCATCCGTGCCGCATCCAATTCCATATTGCAGCCCATGCGGTAGAAATTCACCCTACGGCTCAGCCCGTCGATCAGCTCCATGTACTTCCCCATCAGCGCCCCATCCATAGGACGGCTGCTCTGCTGGATCAATGTGGTCAGCGCATACTTGGGCGGGATCGCCTGAATGTGATTGACCTCTGCCCGTTCCAGAATGCAAATAGCCTTCAGTGGAACAGCAATATTGCTGCCCAGCCGATGCTTGCCGTTCCAGGGACTGCCGTAAGCGATCACACCCTCCTCGGTGATTTTCAGGAAAGGCTTGTCATCGTTGACCATTACCGCGCGGTCCCCCAGCAGCTCCCGCCACAGACGGGTGTGGGTAGACTTCCCCGTACCGCTCTTGGCGGTAAAGAGATAGGCCGCACCATCCACCGCTATGACAGAACCGTGGAACAGAATGGTGTCGAATCGGAACAGCGCCTCGGCGATCTTCCGCTGCACAGCGGTCAGCTCCAAATAGGAATCGGAGAGCTTCCGCACAGGGAGCCCCTCACATTCGTCCTGCCGTGCCGCCTTGAGCCGCTCATAGTCAATGTCGGCTTGGGTCATAGCCACAGAAATATCCGCAGCAGCATCTGTCGGGTCGATTATGTAGTTTTCACAGTACCGCGCGGTGTTTTCATGGATGGCATCCACCCCAACGGAAACACCCGCAATATTCATCATAAATCCGGCCATAAAATCACATATTCCCGCAGTTATATCTCATATAGTGCAAACTACACCAGATAATATTATACGCAACGTAGACAAATGTGTCAACCGGATAGATGATTATAGTGAATTACAAAATTAAAAAAGGACAGACTTTGTTTAAGTCTGTCCTTCTCTATAAACATTACCACATAGCTTCACCCGATAGGGAGTTCGTCTTCTCTACCGCCATTATCAAAATCAGGTGTAGGCGTAGGAGAAGTAGTGCCACCCTTCTCTGCCCATTTTACAAACTGACGAATAATCACTGCGCACTGGGCACGAGTAGCATTTCCCTGAGGGCTCAAAGTAGTTGCGGAAGTGCCGCTGATGATACCGGCACCGACAGCCCACTTAAAAGCGTTTGTCGCATAGGAAGAAATGCTGTGTCGGTCACTGTAGCCGGTGATATTTGCGGAAGCAGGAGTTTTCAGCCCCTTATATGCTGCATACTTAGAAAAAATCGCCACCATCTGTTCCCGAGTGATATTGCTGTTGGGAGAGAAACTGTTGGCAGAAGTGCCTGCAACTATGCCGTTCTTGTATGCCCAGACAACAGGCTTGTAATACCAATCGGAAGCTCCTACATCCGCAAAGGGTTCGGTTGCATTTACAGAGGGCTTTCCTGCCATGCTGTATAGAAC
>JAFQDR010000179.1 GCA_017415945.1 Oscillospiraceae bacterium | reverse complement strand
TTGAACATTATGCAATGGGTATATCCATCGGCAATCGTCCCTACGGCGTTGTCCGACACACCACCACACCTGTAGGGCGGGGGCTTGCTCCCGCCGCTTGTGGGTAGAGCATGGAAGTTGAATCAGTACGGTACAGAAAAATATGGGGCTGCAATAATGCAGTGGCAATATGGTGCGATGATATGTCTATGGTAAATTATCTCACTGCGCCACGGCGGCAGGAATCCCCCCGTCTCGCCATGTGGCGAGCCCCCCCCTTTAGGCAAGGGGGGCAGGTCGCCCTACGGTGCGGTGTATGAGGCGGCAGGTTGCCGCCCCTACGAGGGCCGGGAACGTTTTGCGTTGAGGTATTGTATTACAGCTTCACCATCAGCGGCATATCCGCTACAACCCCGTCGGGAGTTACGATGCAGTCTACGGCGCGGATTTCCACACCGGCGGCTGCTGCTCTGCGGAGAGCTTCTCCGAATTGGGGATGGGTGCGGTCGTTGGGTTCCAATCGGGTCACGCCTTTCATCTTTACGATAAACAGGATCATGGCGCGATACCCCTCGTCCAAACAGGAAATCAGCTCCTCAATATGCTTCACGCCACGCTCTGTGGGGGCATCGGGGAAGCGGACGATGCCGTCCTCCTCCAAGGTGACGCCCTTGACCTCAATGAACCATTTTTCGGTTTGCGGGCGGATACTATCCGCCCCTACGGATGTGATTGGGCGTTCCATGTAGAAATCAAAGCGGCTGTTTCCGTGTTTTACTTCCGCTTTCAGTAAGGTGAGGTCGGGGAATAGCTTAGGCAGATACTCCCCAGCCACCTTGTTGGGGGCTTGGGAGTCCATGTTGATGAGCCGTTCGCCTTTTTCCACAGCAATGAGGTCGTATTTGGTCTTGCGGGTATCCGTATCCCAATGCTCCAGATACACCGTGGCGTTGGGGATGAGCAGCTCACGGCAGCGGCCCGTGTTTTTTACATGAACGGTTTCGACAGTACCGTTTACCAGTACCTTTGCAATGAAACGATTGGGGCGCTCAATGAAATTTCCCTTTACAATGGGTTGGGTATACTTCATTTCAGCAGTGCAGCCCAGTCTGCTTCCTTAAAGCCGACGAGCACGGCTTCATTTGTGATGAGCATGGGCCGCTTCACCAGCATCCCGTCGGAGGCCAGCAGGGCGAACTGCTCGTCTTCGGACATGGTGGGGAGCTTGTCCTTCAGCTGCAGTGCCTTATATTGCAGACCGCTTGTGTTGAAGAACTTTTTCAGAGGCAGACCGCTGCGGCTGTGCCAAATGCGCAGCTCCGCTTCGGTGGGGTTCTCGGTTTTGATGTCACGCAGCTCGTATTCGATGCCGCTGTCATTCAGCCATGCCTGTGCTTTTTTGCAGGTAGTGCATTTAGGGTAACAAAGAAAAGTCATAGTGACCTCCATAGTGTTTTTTACTATTTTAATACAATTACGGCGTTTGTCAATGTTGACAAAGAATGCTTCTCTTATTACAATTTAAGGGAAAGAAACGAAGGGGTGATCCTATGGATGCTGCTGTTTACCGTGCATATGTGGAAATATTGAAGGAAGAACTGATTCCCGCAATGGGTTGTACCGAACCTATTGCTGTGGCCTATGCGGCGGCAATCGCGGCAGATCGTTTGGGCTGCCTGCCCGAGAAGGTCATTGTGAAGGTCAGCCCCAATATTTTGAAAAATGTAAAGAGCGTTGTGGTGCCCAATACAGGCGGGCTGCGTGGCGTGGAAGCTGCGGCAGCTGCGGGCATTGTGGCCGGTGACCATACCAAGCAGCTGGAGGTTATCTCTGTTGTGACCGATGAGCAGCGTGAACGCATGGCATCCTATTTGCAGCAGGCGCAGTTTGTGCTGATGAAAAGTGAATCGGGATTTGTGTTTGATATCGAGATCATTGCGACGGGCGAGGGGCACAGTGCGGTATGCCGTATTGCGGGCTCTCATACCAATGTGATCTATATTGCCAAGGATGATGTGGTTGAGCTGGAAATCCCCTTTGAGGAAGAAGCCACAGGCTCTGTGACCGACCGCAGTGTGCTGAATATCAAGGACATTGTGGGCTTCGCGGAAACTGTGAAAATTGCGGACGTGAAGGAAAC
>JAFQDR010000178.1 GCA_017415945.1 Oscillospiraceae bacterium | reverse complement strand
CTACCGTAAAGGGCACCCTCCGTGGTATTCACTTCCAGAGAGGCGACATGGCACAGGCCAAGCTGGTGCGCTGCGCAAGAGGTGCGGTGCTGGACGTAGCCGTAGACCTGCGCCCCAACAGCCCCACCTATAAGCAGTGGGTGGCAGTGGAGCTCAGCGAGGAAAACAAGAAGCAGCTGATGATCCCTCGGGGCTTCGGGCACGGCTTCATCACCCTGACTGACCATGTGGAATTTCTCTACAAGGCCGACAACTTCTACGCCCCCGAGGCTGACGGCGGCATCCGTTGGAACGACCCCGAGCTGGGTATTGACTGGGGCATCGACTCCCCCATCCTGTCCGAAAAGGATGCAAAGGCTCCCTTTCTAAAGGACGCAGTTTCAGGATTTTAACCCGTAGGGACCGTCGCAGCTCTGCACACCCACAAGGGGCGCTCGACGGTCCGCATAACCTAACCCCATTTTTACAAGGAGAAGCTATCTCACCATGAAAATGATCATTACCGGCGGCGCCGGATTTATCGGAAGCAACTTCATCTTCTATATGCGCAGGACCCATCCCGAATATGACCTCATCTGCATTGACAAGCTGACCTATGCAGGCAATCTGGCAACCCTCGCCCCCATTCTCCACGACCCCAAGTTCAAGTTCGTGAAGATGGACATTGCCGACCGCAAGGCTGTTTACCAGCTGTTTGAAGCGGAAAAGCCCGATGTGGTGGTAAACTTCGCAGCGGAAAGCCATGTAGACCGCTCCATCGAAAACCCCGCCGTGTTCTTGGAAACCAACGTCATGGGCACGCAGGTGCTGTTGGACGCCTGCCGCAAATACGGCATCAAGCGTTACCATCAGGTATCCACCGACGAGGTATACGGGGATCTGCCTCTGGACAGACCCGACCTGTTCTTCACCGAGCAGACCCCTCTGCACACCTCCAGCCCTTACTCCGCCTCCAAGGCATCCGCCGACCTGCTGTGCAACGCCTATCACCGCACCTACAGTCTGCCTATTACCATTTCCCGCTGCTCTAACAACTACGGGCCCTACCAGTTCCCCGAAAAGCTCATCCCCCTGATGATCGCGAACTGCGAGGCAAACAAGCCCCTGCCCGTATACGGAGAAGGGCTCAACATTCGTGACTGGCTGTATGTGGACGACCACTGCTCCGCCATTGACCTGATTTTGCAGGGTGGCAAGGAAGGGCAGGTCTACAACGTAGGCGGTCACAACGAAAAGCGCAACATCGACATCGTCAAGCTCATCGTTGCCGCAACAGGCAAGAGCGAAGACCTTATCACCTTCGTGGCTGACCGCAAGGGTCACGACCGGCGCTATGCCATTGACCCCACCTTCATTCACAATGAACTGGGCTGGCTGCCCGAAACCAAGTTCGAAAACGGCATCGAGCAGACCATCCGCTGGTACATGGATAACAAGCCCTGGTGGCAGAACATCCTTAGCGGCGAATACCGGAAAACATACGAAAGAATCTACGGAAAGTAATTCAATCAATGAACATCAAAACACTCATTGAAAAAACCATATACCATCTCCGCACCAACGGCATTGCACCCACAGCAAAAAAGGTGCTGCGCCGTCTGCTGGGCACAAATTGGCTGCCCCATGAGGAAGACCGCCTGTATGTGCAGGCCCCCTTTGCCGTCCCCGACCATGAGCTTTGGCAAATGCCCGCGGTTTGCGTTCCCTACGAGGGCCGTGTATCCGTGGTGATTCCAAGCTTCAACGGTGCCCATGAGCTGCCCCGGCTGCTGGAGCTGCTCCATAACCAAACAGGCATCAAAGATTTGGAAATCGTAGTGGTGGATTCGGGCAGCACCGACGGCACCGACACCATGGCGGAAGCGGACGGCTGCAAGGTCATCCGCATCCCTCAGAGTGATTTTTCCCACTCCCACGCCCGTATGCTGGGTGCCACCGCCGCCACAGGGGAATACCTGCTGTTTATGACACAGGATGCCCTGCCCGACCGTGAAGACTGGGTGCTGCGAATGCTGCAGCCCTGTCTGGTCAGCAGTGCCGCCGCTGTCAGCTGCTACGAAAGTCCCAAGGCCGATGCAGACCTTCTCAGCCACATTACCGTGTGGAATTGGAAAAACATCATGAGCGGCGGCTGTGACCGTCTGACTTCCCTGCCTGCCGACACCTCCTATGACAGTTTCCGCCGCAGCGCGCAGCTCAGCGACAACGCCTGCGTAGTCAAGCGCAGCATTTTCATGGAGCTGGGCGGGCACCGCGGGGCCTATGCGGAAGACCTTGACCTCGGCATCCGACTGCTCCAAGCAGGATACAAGCTGGGTCTTTTGGCAAGCGTATCCGTGGTACATTCCCATAACCGTCCCGCTCTGTACAACTTCAAGCGGGCCATCGTGGACGGCGTGAGTATTGCGGGGCTGTTTTCAGACTTCCGTTTGGACGCACTGACCACCCGCGAGGCCATGAACCGCATTTTCACCGCCGCCGCCGTAAACAGAGCCTTTGTGTCCGTATTGAGCGAGGATCTGTTTGATATGACCCCCTCGGATTTTGCGGAATACGTCCGTGCGGCTTATAACAACATCATCATTTCTCTGAAATCCGAAAAAGACATGGAGACCCTGCTGCTTGCGGCGGGGGAAGATCTGGACGATTCCGTCCGCGGCTTTCTTGCGGAGCTGTGGTCAGAATACGGCAGCGGCTATCGTTTTGAGGGCAGCCTCGCCGCCATGCAGGGCCGATACCTCATGCATACGGTGTGCCCCTATTTGGAGTCCGTCAATCGTGACGTAGATGCCGAGATACGCACCGCGCTGTGCCGCCTTGTGTGGCAGTATTTCGGACAGAGCGCAGGCTACTGCACTGCTGCAGCCTATCTCCACGAGGGCAGCGGCAAAATCAAGGAAACCGCAGAGAAGTACAGCAAAGGAGTATAGTATGAACATCATCGTAACGGGCGCAACCGGTCAGCTTGGCTATGATGTCTGCAAGGTACTGACGGAGCGGGGCATCCCCCATGTGGGGCTGGGCTCCAAGGACTGTGATATTACAAGCCGTGAAGCGGTGCTGGCACTGTTCGAAAGCGTGCAGCCCACTGCCGTCATCCACTGCGCCGCATACACCAAGGTGGACCTTGCGGAGGACGAACCCGAAAAGTGCTGGGCAGTGAACGCCGACGGCACTCGCAACATTGCCGAGGCCTGCCGCATCCATAAGGCCAAAATGCTGTATATCTCCACGGACTATGTATTCCCCGGGGATGGGGACAGTCACTATCGCCCCGATGCCCCCACAGGCCCCAAGGGCAATTACGGCCGCACCAAGCTGGCAGGTGAGCTGGCAGTGCAGGCCATGCTCACAGAGTATTTCATCGTCCGCATTTCCTGGGTATTCGGGGTCAACGGCTCCAACTTCGTCAAGACCATGCTGAAGCTCAGCGAGACCCGTGACACCCTCACAGTGGTCTGCGACCAGATCGGCAGCCCCACCTATACCGCCGACCTTGCTCCCTTGCTGTGTGACATGATCGCATCGGACAAGTATGGCATTTACCATGCCACCAACGAGGGAGAATGCTCTTGGGCGGACTTCTCCCGTGCCATCTTTGCCGCCGCAGGCAAGACCATGACCGTGAAAGACGTCACCACCGCGGAATACGGTGCCAAGGCACCCCGCCCCGCAAACTCCCGTATGAGCAAGGACAAGCTTGCGGAAAACGGTTTCTCCCGTCTCCCCACATGGCAGGATGCCCTTGCCCGTTATCTGAAGGAAATCATCCATGAATAACAAAGTAAGCATCCAAATTCAGGCTGTGATCTATCACAACCAAAAAAAGAATTTGCTCAAAACCATAGAACATATCCACAACGCTCTGGGCACCGTCCGTGATACGGTGGGCAGAGTGGAGTTTGTGTTCGGCGATGCCTCAAGCACCCCCACCTTTTCCGAGGCGGAGGTCACGGAGATCACTCGCCGCTTTTCCGACCGCCTGCAGTTCCGTTATGAATTTTTCAACGAAAATACGGGCTTCGGCAAGGGTCAGAACCGCATGGGTGCGGACTGCGACACAGACTACATCCTCATTATGAACCCCGACATTATCGTGACCCCTGCCTTCTTCACGGAAATGCTCCGTCCCTTCCGTGACCCCAAGGTAGGCATGACGGAAGCCCGCCAGACCCCTGTGGAGCATCACAAGGCCTACGATTTCCACACCCTTGAAACGGGCTGGGCAAGCCTTGCCTGCGCCTTGGTACGCACCGACATTTGGAACGGGCTGAATGGCATCGACAGCGACAGCTTTTTCATGTACTGCGAGGACGTGGATTTCTCATGGCGGCTTCGGCTTCTGGGGTACAAGATCATATACTGCCCCACCGCCCCCGTTTACCATGCTAAGCGGCTGAGCAATACCGCAAAATGGCAGCCCTCCCATGCCGAGATATATTACTCCGCGGAAAGTCATCTGATGATGGCCCATAAGTGGTCCCATCCAAAGCGGAAACGGGAGCTGCTGAAGCAGTATCAAAAGGGCGATGCCATGTATCGGGAAATCGCGGAAAAATTTCTGAAACGAGAAAAGAGCGGTTTACTCCCCACTCCCATTGACCCGCAGCACAAGGTCGCTTACTTCAAAGACGGATTCTACACCGACAACCGTTTTATCTGGGATTGATGGAGGAATGCCATATGCCAAATAAAATTAATTTACAGGATGAGCTGCAGCGTTTGGCAGTCAACCTGTCTGACTTCCCCGCCAACACCGCTGTTGCAGACTATATCACATGGCTCAACGATCTGCTGGAGCATCGAGAGGAACGTTTTCTGAAGGAATACCTTCCCATCATCGAAGCAAACAGCAGACGTGACCATGCAAAGGACCCTTTTCTGACCATCATCACCCGCACCCGGGGCAACCGCCCCGAAATGCTGCGGGAGGCTTTGCTGTCATTGGCGGCGCAGTCCGACGAAGACTTCGAGCTGATTTTGATTGGTCATAAAGTAAACGAAGAACAGGATGCGGAAATCAGAGCCATCCTTGATGCGCAGCCTGCCTCCCTGCAAAGCAAAATCCGCTATTTGACACTGGACCACGGAAACCGTACCACTCCCATCAACTTCGGCTTTGCACACGCCCACGGCCGCTATGCAGCGGTTTTGGACGATGACGACATTGTGTTTGACCATTATGTGGAAGCCTTCCACACAGCCGCAGAGAAGGGATATGGACCCCTGCTCCACGCCTATGTGCTGCTGCAGCCATGGAAAACGCTGGAAACCGACCACGGACTTGCCCTGTATTCCGCAGGCGCTCCCCGTGATGTTTACTGCAAGCCCTTCCATATGGTTCGCCAATTTGAGGAAAACAACTGTCCCCTCATGGGCATAGCCTTTCCCACCGTGTACTTCCACCAATACGGCATGATGTTCGACGAAGGCTGCAGTGTGCGGGAGGACTGGGACTATATCATGCGCATGGCCTCTCTGGTGGGTGTTACGGACATCCCCGAAGCAACGGCCATTTACCGCAGCTGGCAGAACGCGGAAAATTCCGCCGCTCTCCACAGCACCGCGGAATGGGACGAAAACTACGCCTTCCTGTCGGAGCGGTTCAGACAAATGCCCGTACTGCTTCCCCAAGGCATGGAAAAATACAGCAAGCAGGAGCCTGTCCCCCCTATGTCTCTAAGAAGGATGCTGAAGGACCGTCTCCGCAAATACATTCCCGCCCCCCTGCTGCGGCTGTACCGACTGATCAAAGGAGCATAATCGTATATGAACCCAAGTGAAAACAACAATGCCTCCCTTGATGAGCTGCGCCGTGAGCTGGAGGCAGTCAAAAGCGAGCTGCGCACCGCACAGGCTCAGCTGAATGAATTTCGGGTTTCCACCGATGCCACCCGTCGGCACCTGCAAAACGCCATCAACATCACCGAGGGCTATGCAGGCAGCAAGCTGGTAAAGCTCAGTGTATTTCTGCGGACCCTGCGGTATATGGGCTTAAGCAAGGAGCCCGCACTGCGCCGCAGATTTTGGAAGACTCTCGGCAAGGGCGAGGATACCTACTCCCCTCCCGCACAGGCCCTCCGCGCCATGCGGGAATGTCCTACGGATCTGCCGGAAGGTGTACTCACCGACCGTCCCCAGATTTTCAAAGGCGATCCCGGAGTCTTTGATGTGATCGTCTTCGGCATCATTGACTACAACAGTATGTATCAGCGGCCCCAGCAGTTTGCCGACCGCTTCGCCGCAGAGGGCCATCGGGTATTTTACATCAACTCCACCTTCCACCGAGGCAGCGATTATCTCATCCACGAGAAAAAGCCCAACCTGTATCTCATCGACCTGCCCTGCCATACAGACGATACGGTCTACTCCGTCGCTCCCGAGGGAAGCGGCAATGTGACCGCCGAGGCCTTGGACAGGCTGCTGAACAATCGCCAAATCCGCAACGCCCTGCTGATTGCGGACTACCCCAACTGGGTGCATTTGGTCCTGCAGCTGAAGCGGGAGCATGGCTTTGTTTTGATGACAGACTATATGGATGATTTTGGTGGCTTTGACAACGCCGAGCAAAGCATCGTGGTATCTGCCTGCAACACGCTGCTGACCCACAGCGACTGCGTTGCGGCAAGCTCTCTGTATCTGCAGGAGCAGGCCAAGCAGCGCAGCCGTAAGGTGCATCTCATCCGCAACGGCACGGAGTTTGCCCATTTCCACAAAGCCTTTGGGTATAAGAATGACCACGACAAAAAGGTCATCGGCTACTACGGTGCCATCTCTCACTGGTTTGACTTTGACATGATCGAGTATTTGAGCAGCCGCTTCCCTCGTCACGATATCGTACTGATCGGCGACCTTGTGGCAGGAGCAGAGCGTTTGAAGCGCCTCAAAAACGTAAAGCTGTTGGGAAGAAAGCCCTATTCGGAGCTCCCCGAGTATCTGAAGACCTTTGATGTGTGTCTGATTCCCTTTGACGCCTCCATCAATCTCATTAAGGCCACCAACCCCGTGAAGTTTTATGAGTACCTGTCCGCAGGCAAAAAGGTCGTGGCAACGGAGATCCCCGAGCTGGAGCCCTTCCGCAGCCGCTATGTGTATTTGGCAAATGACCCCAAGCAGTTTGGGGACTGTGTGGAGCTGTGCCTGAACGGGACAGACAGCTTAGCTTCTGCAGAGGACTGCATGTCCTTCGCAAAGGAAAACGATTGGGACAGCCGCTACCGTGTCTTTGCGGACACCGCAGCCGCCTGCTTCCCCGCCTACAATCCCGCAACAGCGGAAACGAACAAATAACCCAACCATTTCATATGCAAAAGACAGAACGACTTCGTTCTGTCTTTTTTCAGCGTGTCAAAGCAAGCGATAGCCCCTCCTTCGATAAGGAGGGGTGCCCACCTTAGTGGGCGGGGTGGTCGAATTAAAATTTAGCAACACTACTCGATTTTGCCATGGTTTAAGTATTTCGACCACCCAGTCAGCCATTCGGCTGACAGCCCTCCTTATCGAAGGAGGGCCTTATTAACGCATACCATTTCACTTGTTTGACAGTCTGGCAAAAGACAGAACGACTTCGTTCTGTCTTCTTTTATTTGCTATGTAATAATTTTTGCACAAGCCCACAAAATATATCCGATTGATTTCAATTTAGGAGGGCTCGGTATGCATACCATATCCGTCATTGTGCCCGTTTACAACGTAGAAGCCTATCTCCGTCGCTGTATCCGTTCGCTGCTGCGCCAAACCCACACCGCAATGGAAATTCTGCTCATTGATGACGGCAGCACCGACCGAAGCGGTGCCATCTGCGATGAGCTGGCTGCCGCAGACAGCCGCATCCGTGTGATCCATCAGAAAAACGGCGGTCTGTCCCAAGCCCGCAACAGAGGGATGGATGAAGCTGCGGGAGATTATCTTGCATTTTTAGACAGCGATGATTGGGCAGATCCCACATGGCTGGAGACCTTGTACCGTCTGTCTGTCAGCCATCATGCCCCCATCGCCGAGTGCAGCTATCGCAGCATATATCCCACAAAAACCTTGGCCGAAAGCAGCTGCAGCGGCACAGTCATGGAGTTCACTCCCATGCAAGCCATGGAATGTAACCTCACATGGACACACTGCAAGCCCGTGGCATGGAACAAGCTCTACCGAAAGGACATCACCGAGGGCATCCGCTATCCCGTGGGCAAATACCACGAGGACGAATTTACCACCCATCTGTTCTATCTGGCATCGGAGAAAATCGTCTACAGCGACATTGCTTTGGTGAACTATGAGCGGCGCAATCCCTCCAGCATCACCGCAAAATTCACCCTGCGGAATCTGGATGCCTGTCAGGCGCTGCGGCAGCGGCTGCATTTGATCTGGTCACGGCCCGACCTGTCCCCCATAGCCGAGCGAGCAGCCAACGTCTATTTATGGACAGTATTCGACCGTCTGGAGCAATGCAGGCTGCACGGGGTACAGGGATACGCTGTGACCCGCACTGTCAATGATTTGTTGGAGGATTATCCCCTGCTGCTCCTGCACCCCTTTGACCGAGGCTACATCCCCGCCATACGTCGTTTGGCACAGGGAGGTGATGCGGTTTGACAAAGCCACCGGTCAGTGTCATCATTCCCATTTACAACGCCGCCCCCTTTCTGGGCCATTGTCTAAACTCTCTGGTGAGCCAGACCTATCCCCATTGGCAGGCCATCCTCATAGATGACGGCAGCACCGACGGCTCCCGTGACATTGCCCAACGATATACCCGACTGGACAGCCGCTTTCAGCTGCACAGTGTACCCAACGGCGGCGTATCCAAGGCCCGCAATTTAGGGCTGCAATACGCATCGGGCAAGTACCTGCATTTTTTGGACAGCGACGATGTGCTGGCCCCCGATACCTTGGAACGACAGGTACAGGCTGCGGAAGCCACAGGCAAGCAGCTTATCGTATCCGATGTGCTCATTGCAGACTTTACCCAACCCGAACGCCGTGGCCCTCGTCTATCCTCCAAATGGCTGCATCATAAGACCGCCGTCCTCAGCTCGGAGGAGTTTCGCCGCTGTCGAATGCAGCTCATTTGGCACACCGCCCTGCTGGAGGGGCTGTACGGAAAGCTCTATGACCGCAGTCTGTGGGAGCGTTTGCAGCTGCGCTTCCCCGAACACATGAATTTGGGAGAAGACTTTGTCACCAACCTACGCTACTATGCCGCCTGCAACGGTGCGGTGTTCCTGCGGCAGATCGGTCATTACTACAACAATGTGGAGGGCTCGGACTCTCTGACCCACCGCTACCGCCCCGATTTGTTCGAGACAAAAATGCAGCTCATGGAGGTACTTTGGACCCACCTCCACACAGGCAGCGTCCCCGATGAGGAGGAGCTTGTGTGCTTCCATAACTACGCAGCTGGCACGGGTCTGCTGTGCATCCATGAGGTATTGCGCACAGATGCACTGACCAAAAGTGAAAAACGGAAGCGACTGGCAGTCATTTGCAGGCACCCACTGTTCCTAAACAGCCTCCCCCAAGCGGAATACATTCCACCTGCCTATGGGGACTATGTTCCCCCGATTCTGTCGGGACACATCAAAGACCTGCTGCAGCTGCAATCCAAGACACGAAGGCCCACCGCTGTGAACCGTGCAGTCCGTTGGAGTATGCGCAGAGCCGCCCCCCATGTGAAGGCGCCCCTTGCCGATAAGCTGGCAGCATGGGAGCAATCCCTTGCCGCCCACGGCATCCGTCACACATTCTTCCCTAAGACCACCCACGCAAACACCGCGGCCTCGCCCTTTACAGCTCTGTTCCCAAGTCTGCTGACCGCATTGACGCTTCTGCTCACTCTGACCCAGCTGGAGCTCAGCTGCGGCCGCACCGAAGGCTTTTCCCTGCCCTATCTTCTGCTGAACATTGCCACACTGCTGGCTGTCCGCAGTCTCATCCGTCTGTTTTGCCCACGGGGATGGCTTTCGGATCTGCTGCTGGTGCTGCTGTCCACCATCATTGCATCAATCAATTACTACGTCATCCGCTTCAAGGGCTCCCCGCTGTCCTTTTTGGAGCTGCGAAATATGGGCACTGCCTTGAATGTGCTTGAGGGCTATCACATCCCCTTTACCGTGGAGACGGCCCTCATTCTGCTGCTGGGGCTCATGGGAATCGTCTGCAGTCTTCTGCACCGCAGGGCACGTATTTCCTCGGTGCTGCCGCGGTATCTGCAAAAGGCCTCCCTGCTTCTTGTCATCCTGCTGACCTTGGAGGTGGGGTACTTCGGTACCGATGCACTGAAGCCAAGGCAAACCATCGGCTGGCTGTGGCGGGAGGCCTACACCCAATACGGCTACGCCCCCTGCACCGTGGAAAGCTTTCTGACCCTGTTTCACGCAGTCACCGAGCCGGAAGGCTATGATTCCGCCGCCATGGACACAATGGATATCCCCGCTGCCCAAAGCTCGGGGACACAAAGTCCCGACATCATCCTCATTCTCAACGAGAGCTTCTACGATTTAAGTCTCATCACCGAATTAAATGCGGACACGGACTATCTCACAAGCCTGCACAGGGAGGATGTCTATACAGGCTATGCAGTGGTACCCGCCTACGGGGGCGGCACCAACAGCTCCGAATACGAGCTGCTGACATCCAACAGCATGGCACTGCTTCCGGGGGTGACTCCATTTAATATTTTGGAGCTGACCGATGCTAACAGCATCGTGTCCCATCTTTCCGCCTTGGGCTATGAGACCTTGGGCAGCCACAGTGAATCGGGAGAAAACTATTACCGCAGCCGAGGCTATCCCGCATTGGGCTTTGACCGCATTTATTTTGACGATGACTTCCAAAACAAGGACTATTATCATAGCCGCTATTACGAAAGCGACGAAAGTCTCTACGCCAATCTAAACCGATGGTACGGAGAAATGGAAAATGCTCCGCGCTTTCTCTACCTGCTGACCATCCAAAACCACGGCAGCTGGGATCACAATCCCCCCGAAGCCGATACCGTCCACGCCCTGTCCGACTACGGAGCATACGACGATGACGTGGACGAATATCTCACTGCCATAGCCCAATCCGATGCCGCGTTCCGAGATCTGACTGAGTATTACGAATCGGTGGACCGTCCCGTGATCATCTGCATGGTCGGTGACCACTGCCCCAATTTCGCCGACCAAGTGACAGACAGCAAGTACGACACTGAGGAAGTGCAGCTGCTATACCGAAGCACCCCCCTGCTCATTTGGGCCAACTACAATTTGGGCAGAGAAAACAAAGATCTGGGCACCATGAGTTTGAACTTTGTCATCCCCACCCTGCTGGAGCTTGCGAATGTGCCGCTGTCCCCCTACTACCAAACCATGCTGGAGCTAAAACAGCAGGTTCCTATTGTCACTGCTTACGGAGTCTGCGTAGACACCCAAGGCCGACAGCACAGCATAAACGATGGGTTCCCCTATGCCAACGAGGTGCGCAGCTATTTCCATTGGGAATACAACAACCTCTCCGATCATCGCAGACAGGCGCTCTTTACGCCGTACCAATAGAAATCCCCCTGCGGAATTACTTCCGCAGGGGGTCTAATTCATCTTATGCATTGGCGATTTTATTCAAAATCTTTCCGTATTCGGTCATCTTCATGGATTCCGCAATTTCCTGCAGCTGCTCCGTGTCAATGAAGCCCTGCTGATAGGCTACCTCCTCGGGACAGCCCACCATACGGCCTCGCTGCTGGATGCGGCGAATTTCCTCGGAGGCCTGGAACATGCTTTCCGCATTGCCCGTGTCATACCAGCAGAACTTGGTACCCAGCTTAATGACATTCAGCTCACCCATTTCTAAATAGGCATTGTTCACGGAAGTGATCTCCAGTTCCCCTCTGGCAGAGGGCTTCACATTCTTGGCAATGTCCACCACACGGTTATCGTAGAAATACAGGCCGGGGATAATATAGTGGCTCTTGGGCTCCGCAGGCTTTTCCTCAATGGAAATTGCCTTGCCGTCTCTGCCGATCTCCACAACACCAAAGGGTCGGGGATCTTCCACATAGTAGCCGAATACCGTAGCCCCCGTCTTGTTGCGTACAGCCTTCCGCAGGTCAATGGAGAAGCCGGGGCCGTCGAAGATGTTGTCCCCCAGAATCAGACACACACTGTCCTTACCGATGAACTCCTCACCCACAATGAATGCGTCTGCGATGCCCCGCTGCACCATCTGCTGCTTGTAGCTGATGGAAATGCCCCACCGGCTTCCGTCACCCAGCAGCTGACGGAAGGGCTCTTCCCCATCGGGGGGCGTAATAATGAGAATGTCACGAATCCCCGCCCGCATCAAAACAGACAAGGAATAGTAGATCATGGGCTTGTCATATACAGGAAGCAGGGGCTTGTAGCAGCACTTGGTAATGGGATACAATCTTGTCCCTTTGCCCCCCGCCAAAACGATACCTTTCATAGTAATAGCCTCCTCAATGAATCCACGTGTTATACAGTATGTGTATTTCCGCGAATTTTACCCCAAATGGTACACAAAAAGCAGCGTATTTTTACGCTCAAAAATTATAGTCCAAGCCGATCTCACGGAGCACAGCCCGACGTGCAGCCACCTGATTTTCACTCAAGGCCTGCAGATTTCTTTCCTGCTCCTCCAAGGTATCCCGCTCAAACAACAGCTTATAGAAGGGGCGGACAAGCCATACCGCAGGCAGCAGCCAAGGTGCCTTTTTCAGCACCGTGTACTTATCCTTCAATACATCCGCACTCGGGAACGCTGTCTGCCACAGATACAGCAGACGACTGTTGATGCCAAAAGCAGAATACCGTTTGTCACGCAGCACTTGAGAGATCAAGCGCTGATTGTACATCCCAAAACTGCCGCTGTTGAACACCACATCCGTCAAAAACTCAGACATAGCGGTTTCCATTGCATCCTCAAACCAAACCGCCATCAGTTCACGGATATGAAGATAAAATTTCAACAGTCCAAATCTATGCAGTTCCTGCTTTACATACGCTTCATCAAGCTCAGGAGCAGAACGCAGATATACCCAGAGATCCACTACATGACGGCACCCCATCCCACCATCTCGGAAATGTCGTGCAAAATGGGTAAAGAGAAACAGCATTTCGTTCTCAGCATTCATGCCACAGCAGTGATTTTTTATGGGCTCTGCCAATTTCCAACCATCTTCAAAATAACTGTAGAAGTCCTTGCTATTGGTGTCAATCAACTGCTTATGGAGTTCTAAATGTAAATTCTCACTATCCCATACCAGCTCGTAGTTCGATTCATAGCGAAATACGAACCCTAATTTTTCCAAAACGGGAATGACTTGTTCATACTGCTCCGTACGAATCAAAACATCCGCATCCCCCATCACTCTGAGCTCCGGCTTAGGATATCTCCCCTTCATCACGCAGCCCTTCAGGGGCAGATAATCAACCCCTGCCTCATCGAAAGCAGTATAAACTCGTTCCACCTCTCCCATCTGACGCTCACTGATCAGCATCAGCTGTACATAGCTTTGGAACAACTTCTGCATCACAGGCAAACTGCGGTCAATCCCGCATCGAATTGCCCCATCATACACAAGAGTTGACATATGGTGCCGCTTCAAAACAGGATAAGCCTCCTGCAGGTCAAAGCCTTCAGGCAGTGGCAGCGACTGTTCCGTCACAGCACTTTTCAGCAGCGTAATAATTCCGCGCTGTAATGTGTTCATGGTATCGTCCTTCCGGAAGTATTATTTGGGCGCATAGAACAGTTCCAGAGACAACTCCCGCAAGGCATCCTCATGCGCGTAAAATTCAAAATAGGTTTCCCCCATCACATTGTCGCCCGTGGGGGTCATAACTCGATTCACCTTAAAATCTCCGTAATGCTCGATCATACCATTGAGCACGTTCACAGACAAATCGGTGACCAAATAAGGAGAAATTTCCTCATACAGCTTCTGTGCCATATTCTTATCCGCTTCGTAAGCGGCAAGGAATGCGGAGGAAAAGCTGTTGATATAATCCTTCTGGCGGTCAATACGGGACAGGTTCAGCTGATCCCCAACGTCCTTTCTGGTACGGACATAATTGACAGCCTGCTGCCCATCCAAGGTCAAGGTACCCATGGTAATGGTGGGGTCAACATGGGAGAAATCCTCCGTGACCTCTACGGTCACACCCCCGACAGCGTCGTTCAAAATGGAAATGGTATCCATATTCATGGACACATAGTAGTCGATTTGAATGCCGCCCAGCATATCGGAAATGGTCTGCCTGCAGTTTTCGCAGCTATCCTCCAGACCGCTGCCATAAGTATGGGCCAGCGCCAGCTGTCCATAGTAGGTGCCTGCCTGCCGTCCGCCCACGCCAAGCACGGGCATTTCCACCATGGTATCGCGGTTCAGATACAGCATATCCACAGCATCGGCAGACTCATCGATGATGATCAGCACATTAAAGTCCGCCGCACCGCTGTTGTTATAGGCCTCACTGTCCGAAACGGGACCGTAACGGTCAATGCCCATCACCAGCACCGTGGTAATATCCTGTCTGGGGAAATAGTCTACCCCATCCACGGTAACGGTCTTGGATTCAAAGCCGACCTCACCCATATCCGAATCCAGAACTGTGTTTTCCAGCAGCTTTGTACAGCTGAAAATCAGCAGAGCAAGGAACGCAAGCATCAATACAAGGAGCAAAAACTTTTTTGTGTGTTTGACCTGCATCATAGATCCTTACAGCTTTTCTTCTTCATCGGAGCGCTTAAATACCACAAAGAGGATCAGCAGTGCTGCCACAGAGCCTGCCATCACAGCGCCCCACAGCAGAATACGCTGTCCGCCGGTATCCCCGGTCTGGGGAGGCGTCACCTGACTGTCCGTATCCACGCAGAAGGCAACGGGGCAAATCTCCTCAAACACAACGGTTACATTGCCGTTGCCGCGATTGGTCACCTTTTCCGCAGGGGTCCACTTGCCGTCCACATACACCAAAACCAGCACATCCGCACTGCTCTTGACTCCCAGCTTGAAGTCCACAGATACAGTGGTATTGTCCTTCTTCAGCCATTCCTCATGGTCATGGGGAGTGCTGCAGCCATCCTGCCGAAAGCTCACATCCACCAGCTCACGAATGACATACTTATCGTTCTGAATGGGAAGCTTCATTTCGCCCTTGTTGAGCTTAGAATATACATCCAGCAGCAGATCGCGGTCATTCTGGGTAATATCCGTGGACTTGTTCTTTGCCTTGGCAATGGAAGTCACAACCAGACAATCCTTCACATTATCCCCATCCATTGTGGCGGTATTGATGTCGGGACCGTCCTTATAGGTGATACTGGGTACAAAGGTGTCCGCCGCTGCCGCAGGGATTGCCAGACTAAAGGCAACGGTCAAAACCAGCAGCATACAAAACAAACGCTTCATTCAATCACTCCGTTCCAATCATTTTGGTCAAAAATTCTGTGTTCCATATCTCTGATACGGGAAAGTGCATCCCGTCCCAGCTTACGTTCAATGCTTTCCGCCGCTTCCCTCACATTGGGACGGCGGGTCTCTATGCTGTGGCAGTCGCTTCCCAGCAAATGGATGCGTCCTGCCTTCAGCAGCTTCATGGCCATGCGTTCCGTCTCACGGCGAATGAAAAAATTGCCATTGGCCTGCACAAGCAGCCCGAGTTCCTCCAAACGTCGGGGGATCCCATAGGTACGCATGGGTCGGATGTAGCGATCCACATGGGCAATAATAGGCATCAGCCCCCACTCCTCCCGAATGGAACGCAGATCCCGCCAAACATATTTGGGCCAAGGTGCGGGCGGCATCTCGATCAGGATGCAGTCGGCTCCCTCGATGGCCAGCAAGGGAAGCTCCTCCGACTGGCTCATACCCAAATAATACGCCACCTCCGCCCCTGCCGTCAAGTGGGGCAGGTCGGTTCGTTCCCCAATTGCAGAGCGCAGCATGGTCAAGGAATGCTCCCGCCGTTGCAGAAAATCCTTAGGCGCTTCGTTTTTGGGGTAGAAATGGGGGGTAAGCACCACCCGTTCCACCCCTTGTGCAGCCTCGAGCTCCAGCAGAGCGATGGATTCCTCCACGCTTTTGCTGCCGTCATCCATATTGGGCAGGATGTGGCTGTGAAAATCACTGATGTGCAGCATTAGCTTTTATTCTTCTTGGCGCTATCATAATAGGCCTGTCCGTAATACTTTCTGTAGTACTTGTTATACTTGCCCCGTTCCTCGGAGATGCCGTTGAATACGATACCCAGGATTCTGGTGTCCACGAATTCAAACTGACGAACCGCATTGCTCAGACTGATGCGGTCGCAGCCGTTCTGACGAACCACCATGAGGATGCCATCCAGATACTTAGCCGCAGCCAGTGCATCGCCCACTTCCTCTACGGGAGGCAGGTCAAGAATGATGTAATCGTAGTGACCCCGGAGACGCTCCAGCAGCTTTTCCATTTTTTCGGAGCTGAGCAGTTCCATGGGGTTGGGGGGAATACGGCCCGCACTGATAACATGGAAGGCCTGCTCGTCACCCTTGATATTACACATCTGGATGACCTTGCCGGAGCCCTCCTGACCGGTCAGATAGTCGGACAAGCCGGGGGTCTTGGCAACAGGCAGCTTCTTGGGCACCGTGGGACGGCGCATATCGCAGTCGATCAGCAGAACCCGCTTATTGAGCTGGGACATGCTGTACGCAAGGTTTATGGAAGAAACGCTCTTACCCTCGGAATTGATGGAGGAGGAAACGCCAACCACATGGCAGCCCTCGTCGGTAAAGGAGAAGGTGACCTTGGTACGCAGGAGCTTATAAGCTTCGGATGCCGCAAAGCTGATATTGGGGCCAACGATGGCGAGCTTGCCGTCTTTAGGCTTCTTCGTGGCACCGTAGCCGTAGCCATAACCGTAGCCGTAGCGCTTTCTGTAGCCGTAGCCATAGCGCCCGTACTTGCCGCCCTTGCCGGGATCCTTCATATCGGGCACCGACGCAAGAATGGGATACTTTACGGTAGAGGTAATGTCATCCTCACTGCGGATGGTGTTGTCCAGCAGGGCAGTCAGCAGGATCACGGCAGCAGCCAGAGCCATACCGACAGCAAAGCCCAGCATGGTATTCTTGGTGTAGTTGGGGGAGCTTGCCTTGGTGGGCAGGACCGCAGCATCAACGACCTTGGCAGAGGTGCCTTCGATGATGCTGGAAATACGCTTAGGCAGGATGTGGGCAATGGCATCGGCGATTTTTTCCGCTTCCGCGGGATCCTCGCTGGTGACCACCACCTCAAAGATTTCCGTAGAGTCCACCGCAGCGGCAGTGATCATGCTCTTCATCTGTCCGTATGTACGGTCTACCCCGGAATAGTCAATGACATCGTTAAGAGTCTCACGGGTCTGCAGAATAATAATGTAAGACTTGACCAGACCTCTGGACGCGGAAATATCCGAGGAGCTGATACTGAGAGACGCCTCCCCGATAGACAGATTGTTGTTGTTAACGTAAAACATGGCGGTAGACTGATACTTAGGGGTAACAAACAGAACGGTACCCAGCAGAGTAACCACTGCAAACAGCACCGCAACGATCCCGATCAGCCAAGATTTATTCACCAGCGCAGAAAACAGCCGCTGAAGATCGATCTCTATTTCATCGTTGTTTAATAATTTCTCGTCCATACGGACCCTCCAAACATTTCTCTTTCTCTCTTACATTTATTATTCAATGCGGATCCCGCATAGTTTCAACAATTTCTTTACGCAGCGCTTGGCAAAAGAGATTGCCCTGCGCCACAGGGGCTTTTTCGCCAGTGACACAAGTTCTTCCATAGATGCACCTGCAGAGAATGCCGAAAAGAACTTTTCACGCTTAGGATGGGGCCTTACGGAACCCACATAAACAGGGTTGCAAGAAAGAATCGCATCCTTGTCCCCTTCTTCACTGCGTAGCTTTCCTTGAATGGCCGCCCACAGTCTTCGTCCCTTTTCGGTGTTCACCACCACAACAGAGGTGCCCTTATTGTCATCCATGTGGGCCATCCAGTTTTCAACACCCCATGCGTCACCAATCGTCAGATCCGCCCCGGATCGGGATTCCCGGAATTTACAGTCATAGCAAGACGGGCGAAGGCAAAGATTCTCCAAGAATACTTTCATAAAAGCATCTTCACGATGGGGACAATCATACGTTTCACCATTATTAAACTCGATCCGCATGGAAAACTGATGCCAGCCTTGCGTCTTTGCTCTAAAATAAATCTGTCTTATTCCATTGTCATTAGTACGTTTTTGAACATCCAAATACTTTCTCCACACATTGGGAGAAGGTACCCCATGACAAAACACATCAATGGTATACAGGTTATTATACTCCCTATGCAGATAACTTTTCAAGCCCGAAATTTGACATCCGGTACCGGAAAATAGCACAGAACGCCCTTTTTTTAGTTCTTTTTCGGTTTCAACATAGGTATTTTCAATTCTGCTCTGCAAATACTTGCTACCCATAATCATGGGAAGATCCTCAATACGCTCGACCATCACATGATGAACGGAGAAATCCGCATCAAAGGCCGCACCGAGAACCACACCGCCATCGGACAGCGCCTGCTCCGCCAACAGGTAAAACACGCCGCCGGAGGAGCTCGTCCGCCGTACTTCCTCGTCATTGCACATAGCGGCATATACCCGGATGTCCTTAGGTGCCACACCGGGATTCAAGATGGGACACACGCGGTCGCACAACCCACAGTTCACACACTTCTCCACATCCACCACGGGATAGAGGAAGCCTTCCCCATCGGCAGTCATAGTAATGCACCCCACGGGACAGCTTTGTGCACAGGCCCCACACCCACAACAATTTTTCTTTTCGGTAATATTGATCATGCTTTATATCTCTCTTTGACAAAGATGACTTAATAGCTTCTTTGCCATATTTTTTTCATATTCATCAAATCCAAGAACCGCCACAAGGATACCGTACACAGCGGTATATCCTACAATCCCCAGCAACAGTGTTCCCCAGCTGTCAATATGCCACAGCCAATTCTGTAAAAGGCCAAAGACGGAAGCAGCCGCAACGGCGGGTGTACACCTTAGAATAGATTTCCAAAAAGCAATCATATTAAGGCCCATTCGCCTGTAATAATACCAATTCATAAACAGCCCATTGCCAAGCAGCATAGAAACCGCAGTACCCAAAGCTGCGCCCTCCACACCAAATCTTTTGATCAGTGGGATACTCAACATTACATTGCACAGTGCCAATGCCGTATACACCACAGATCTTGCACGGTGCATATTTTTGGCCCGCTGAATTTCGATACCGATATTTTGAATCAGCGGGATGGTCACCGGAACGATCAGCAGCAGTGCCACTGCGTAAGCAGAGCCATACTCCTCCCCTGCCCACAGTTGAATAAAGGATTGCCCAAAGAAGATGAACCCCGTCACCACAAGTGCCAGAATCATAAACTGGATACGCCCGATTCGAATCATCATCTCGGTCAGTTCCCCATTGTCATCGGTAGTGGCAACAATACGATTGACTTTCGGTACAAATACATTGGAAACCGCAGTAGATGCAGCAATATACAAGCTGTTGATCTGCCCGCCGATACCGTACACCGCAACCGCAGAGGTGCCGACCATACGCCCCAGCAGAAACTTGTCCACATTCCAGTTGACCTGATCGATGATCTGGTTCAGGAAAATAAAGAAGGTAAACACCCACATTTCCTTCAGCAAACCAAAATCGAAGCCCCGGAAGGAAAAGCGCATCTGTAGTTTTTTCCGACAGAACAGGATATTGGACAGAAACACCGCTGTCGTCAGAAACGCGGAGACCCCGACCACAGCCACGGATCCATAGCCCAACAGCAGCAGCGGCAGAGCCAAAAAGGGATTCAGCAGCCACTGCAGCAGGTTCACAGTTTTCTGGAACACAAACCGCTCGTGAGCAGTTACATAGCAGCTGAACACACTGTTTGGAAAGGTCAATGCCATACTGAATACCAGAATAGCCATCAGCATCTTGGCTTTTTGCAGCTCCAATACCGTCAGTCCGCTGCCAAACACCCATTCTGCTTTGACAATCATCACGCCGCCGCAAACTACACATAACGCGGACATAATGCAGAAAATCAGCATAAACATCCCATTCAGCCGCGCCACACCGTCGTGATCGTTTTTCACCGCATAGCGGGAGTAAAAGCGAATGTACGCACTGCCAAAACCAAGGCTCAACAGACTGAGATACGCCACCGTAGAGCTGACCAGCTGATATAGACCATATTCACTTTGTCCCAGCAGCCGCAGCATAATGGGGGTGTAGATCAGTGCCGTCAGCACCTTCACCGCTTCCCCCGCGTAGTTCAGCAATATCCCCGCTGTCCGTTGGTTGTTTTTCATGTGTATCTTATTCCAATGCTTTTTTCAAATAGTTAAAGGAGATTTCTCTCATAGGTGCCAAAACATCCTCAGACACCTTCAAAGGCTCATAGGGCTTATGAACCAGATCACAAGGTCGGATCATTCTGACTTCCGCACCAAAATAGCTCAGAAGCGTATCCAGACGGGTATTCATATTGTAGTTGCCTGCCATTCTTCCGAATACCCAAAATTCCTTCTGGAACAGCAGAGAAAACACAGCCGCATGGAAGGAATCGGTCAACACACACTCCGCATCCCAAATCAGCTTCAGGAAGTCTGCGGGATTCACATCGGAATCCATAATACCGCCGAGCTTTTCGCAAAGGTAGTCATAGCGGCCGTGTATATAGGGAATCTGAATCAGCTCACAGCCACGCTTTTCTGCATAGTCCTTTGCTGCTTTGACCTTTTCCTCGGTCATATCGAGGAAATAGCAGAACACATAGTTCTTGTAGCTTTTGGTTGATTCTGAAGCTTTGCCCTCCCAATATTCCCTGCTGTGCAGCAGTGTGGGGTCCAGCACTACGGTAATAGGCTGCTCGGCAACCGGCTGCAAAATTTCTTTCGCGGAATGCTCCCGAACGGATATGTAGTCCAAGCCTTTCATCAGTTCTGCGTAGGTATTCAGCTGCAGCTTCGTCAGAGAGTCCTTACCAATACTCGCCGCATAAATAACCTTCCGCTGATCTTCTTTGGCAAATCTTAAGAAGTAGGAAGGAATATTATAATCTGGATTCCATATCTGGTCACTACCGCAAACAATGGTGTCATAGGGAAGGCCTTCCCCATGCAGAGTCTCATAATTTATAGAAGCTGACAAATACAGTTGTGTATCTCGGTAGCTATCAATTGACTGCTTTCTAATTTTATCTACAACTGCAACTTTTTCTTTCACAGAAGCACTTTGCACGATATTTCTAATTTTTTTTATAACCCTCTTGAGTGTCAGCTTTTCAAGGAAGCTTTCCCCTTCAAAAGTATACATTTCCTGAGCAGGAGAATAATTTATGATCTCGCAATCATCTGCCACATGCACAAGCGCATCCTGCATTGCTAACTCTTGCAAAAAACCACCGTAATTATACATCTGTGGCTCCATCGTCAACAGCCCGACTTTTTTCATATAGACAATTGCACACTCCCGTTCAATTGCGCTGTTTCCCGTTGCAATTGATATTCTCTATCATAAACAAACGGAATCGACAGCACAAAATACGCCATATACCCCGCCTCTGTACGCAAAGACGAATTATAAATCGAAATAACCACGCACAGAATCGCCATAATTCTTACCAGTCGGCAATAGGTTACACCGTCTCCGGAAACACGTTTCTGAATTCTGGTTGCCTTGAAATAAACCAACACAAAGAAACCAAAATAGAAAAACAGACCAATCCATCCACACTCCAGATACATAAACGCATAGGATATCCATGTATAGTGCATATGTCCGAACATTTCATAAAAGGGCGTATTTACAAACGCAAAAGAAGAAGTATCACAATTACCCAAACCAAAGCCAAACAGGCGCTCCTGCCAAGTCATCAACCAAAGCTCATTGATTCTTGAAACCGCATTCAAGCGGTTTAAGTCACCAGAAGCAGTGTAGCCCCGCTCCGAAGTAGCTTCTTGTATAAACCACTCTACAGAAAAAAATCCTGAAAAATATGGAAAAATAACCTCCAACAAAGCCGCAAACAACACTACTGCAACCAAACCGCCGATTATCGCCACAATTTTTCTGAGAGAGAATTTTGTTAAAACAGCCGAAAATCCCACAATGATTACAAATTCAATAAAAAAGAATTTCAATTCCGCCAAAGCTGCAATCAACAATGCAGTCACGCAAACAGCGGCGCAATTCAAAAACGACTCCTTTTTTTCCATATAACGTACAAGAGACCATGCAACCATAATACAGAAATACACGTTGGTAGAACCATTGACCCCTCTCTCTACACCAAACAAGCCGCCAAGAAGATCATAGCTGTATCCAAAAAACAAGAACTGAATAATTGCTACAACCGCATTCAGCCAGAACAGTTTATACAACACCCCAAAATAGTCTTTGACATCCGTTTCGCGTACAAATAAGGCAAAAGAAATAAATGCAGAATAAAAGCGAAAATTGTTTCTTACCCCCCACAAATAATATAATGGAGACTGAAATTGCACAATATACCCTACCAATGTACATCCAAAAAACGCAATACAATAAAGCGTCAATAGCTTAATCCCGCGATCATCTATTAACTTGCTATATCTAATTTGATAAACCAACAAAACGACCCATATAAAATCCATAATGTAACGAATCGCCCATGGCAAACCCAATAAATCAGTTGTAGTACCAAGAATAAAAGGCGTCATTAGAAGGCTCCATACTAGCCACCCTACTGGAGTTCGTCTTTTTATTCTTACCGTCAATTTCGTATTCATGGAAAATCAATCCCTGCTATACTCTTATTTTTTTACAATTTTCCAAAGGAAGACCAATGTATATACAATAATCAGACTTTTTTTTCGCATTAACCAAAACAGCACTGTTCTCGCCTTGCCATATCTTCGTTCGTTAACATGTCTAAGTGCTTTTTGTGTCATAGAATCCTCTACAATTTCACACAATTGCCGCAAGCGGTGTTTCAACGATATAGGCCCCGATACAATTTGCTTCATAGCTGCTATGCAAAACGAAAGAAACAGAGCTGAAACAGATTTTTTCACAAACTCATCATATTGCAAATTTTCCACCAAATCCATTGTAATTCGGTAAAAATCTTTTATCTTATCAAATCGATCTTCTCGATAGGACCGTGAGAATGATCCCAGATTTTCTCTATAAAAGTACAAGGGCTCTTCCAAAACGGCAACTTTAGTAACCTTATGATACAAAGCTAACAATGAGTAGCTGTCTTCAGAGATAATCGTTCTTTCGGACACAAATCTCCATTTACATTCTTTGATAAGCTTTGTAGAAAATAAACATGTACAAGCGCTCAAAGATAATTGCGTGTTTTGTGCATCTTTGTGCTGGCAGTCTATCAAATCTGCCAAAAAAGAATTTCGAATCTCTTCATTCTCAAAACAGCGCTTGTATGTTTTGGGAATGACCCTCCTTTTTTCTCTTCCATTTTGATCCACATACGTCATACCAAAAATCACAATTTCGGCATTCTCTGACTTGGCAAAGTTTACACACTTTTCTACAGCAGTAGCGTCAATATAATCATCGCTGTCAACAAAACATACATAACTTCCGTGTGTATAATTTAACCCAGTATTACGAGCTTCCCCCTGACCTTCATTTCTCTTATGAATCACGCGGATTCGTCTGTCAATTTTTGCCCATTTATCACAAATCATAGGGCAGCAATCCGGGGATCCATCATCCACAAGTATTACCTCAATGTTTGAATATGTTTGATTTACAACACTTTCTATACAGCTGTCCAAGTATTGTTCTACATTATAGACCGGAATAATAATTGTAACTAAATCCGTTTGCATTTTATTCACCACTTATGTTTCTCTCAACTGTACAAAAAATATTTTTTCATACTGCTCAACGCTATGGTAATTTACATAACCACTATGCTCTGAGCACGATTTAAAGCTCAACTCACCCTTGTACATATTCACGAGATACTTCTTCAATTCTTTCACATTCCCGCTCTCGAACAGTTCCCCGGTTTCGCCCACACGAATCAGTTCGGGGATCCCGCCGATATTGGCACCCAAAACGGGGGTGCCGTAAGAAATGCTCTCCAATACGGAAAACGGACAGTTTTCATACCATTCGGAAGGGATTACCGTAAATCTTGCCTCACGAATCAATGTTTCCAGTGCCTCACCGGTTTGGAAACCAACATTGGTCACATTGGGAACGCCTTCCAGTTCTGCCTCCAGAGGACCGCTGCCGGCAAACACAAAGGGGATATCGGGCAATTCCTTTGCTGCTTTCAGCAAAGTGCCGATTCCCTTTTCAATGGAATATCGCCCGAAATACAGCACATAGTCCTTTTTTACAACTTCCTTTGGCTCAACCGCATCCACAAAATTATGCAGCGCAACGGTTTTCTTCGCAAGCACAGGGTCTGTATCCAAAAGTGTCTTCATGAAATGGGAACAGCAAATAACGCAGTCAAGCTGTTCATATACACCCTGCTTGTGCCAGAAATACGATTCAATGGTGCCAAGCAGACTTCTCGCACGAGAGCCGTGAATGCACTTGCCCTTTACGCAGTTGATATACTTCCCGCCGAAGCACTTCTCACAAACCTCATGGGTATTGGGATTCATGCACATATGGTTGGGGCAAACCAACTGTGGGTCATGGGCCGTGTAAATAATTTTGCACTTGCGCCCGCTCTGCTTCTCCCACTTGCGAATCTCCAAAATGATGCTGGGTGTCAGCTGATAGTTGAAGTTATTCAAATGGCAGACCTCGGGAGCAAAATCATCCAGCACCATACGGATTTTTCTTCTTGCTTCCGTGGAGTAAATCACACGAAAGGGATAGGTTGCCTTAGACAGCAGACTTCCTCCATGGAAGTCCATATTCTTGGTATACGCTCCCACACGATTACCCACTGTGTTTCTGGCATCTTCCATACCGAAGTATTGCACCTCGTGGCCCACAGACTGCAAATATTCGCCTAATTTTATAACATAAGTCTCTGCCCCACCCTTGGGATACAGAAACTTATTGATCATCAAAATTTTCATTGATAAAGCTCCAAAGTTTGTTGTATGACCTCATCCCAGTTATATTTCCCGCAGATGAAGTCTCGCGCCCCTGCTTTGTATGCGGCAGTCTCCTCGGGGCAATCGCACAGCTGTTGCAGAGTTTCCCGCAGTGCACCAACATCTCCCTTAGAGAATCTCACTGCCTTGTCTTCTGCAGGTTCGGTACATTCGGGAATGTCCGACACCACACAGCAGTTGCCATAGCTCATGGCCTCCAGCAGGCTCAAGGGCATTCCCTCCGCATTGGAAGGAAGTACAAACACATATGCATTGCTGTACAGCTCCTCCAGTATCTGCCCCTGCACGAAGCCCGTAAACAGGATACGTTCATCCCCCGCAGCCATCTCTTTGAGCGCTGCGGTATAGTCATCGGTATCGGAGCTGCCCCCCGCGATCACCAGTTTTTTATGGGTTTTCATCTCGCGGAATGCCTCAATGAGATAATGGATCCCTTTCACAGGATCTAATCTGCCCAGAAACAGGATATATCCATCTTTTTCCAAGCCATAGTCTTCCGTAATTTTTTGCGCTTCCATAACCTCGGGACGGCTGACCCCATTGGGGATATACCGTGTGTCCCGACCATAGGTATCCGCAAAATATTGCTGTATACTACGGCTGAGTACTATGATCTCGTCCGCAAAGCGCACAGCCATCTTCTCGCCCATGTAGATATACTTAGCACCAAAACTATTCTGCCACTTATCAGCTTGCCAATTTAGCCCGTGCACCGTGACGATGACGCGCTTGCCAAACAGTTTGGGCAGCCAGCTCATGAACGCGGGGCCCTCCGCATGAATATGCACCGCATCATACCGTCCGAAAGCACAGCACACAGCAGCAAAAAAGCTTGAGCTCACAGCCGCCAAGCCCTTTTTATCCACAGTCGGCACTGTTTTCAGTCGAACACCCGGGCACTCCCCCGCTGCGTCAAACTCCGCGCCGCTCACATGATGTCCCCCGCGGTTGTAGCAGGTCACCTCATGTCCCATAGCAGCCATGCGGGTGCTTAATTCTTCCACAACGATCTCCACGCCACCCTCACGGGAAGGGATGCGCTTATGACCGAACATTGCGATTTTCACCTATGATACCTCACTGACCATTCATTCCCAGTACCGCTCCGAAGGTCTTGAAGATGATCTTCCAGTCCGTCAGGAAGCTGCGGTCGTTGATATACTGCAGATCCAGCTCCAGCCATTCGTCGAAGCTCAGATCATTGCGGTGGGGCTGGATCTGCCAATAGCAGGTCAGGCCCGGGGTGATCAGCAGACGCTGCATGGCGTAATCATCGTACTCCTCCACCTCACGAGGAATAGGAGGACGAGGGCCGACAATGCTCATTTCCCCACGCAGCACATTCAACAGCTGGGGCAGCTCGTCGATGCTGGTCTTGCGGATAAATTTCCCCACACGGGTAATGCGCGGGTCATCCTTGATCTTGAAGCAGGGACCATCCATCTCATTGAGCTCCAACAGGTCTTCCAGTTCCGCCTCCGCGTTGGCACGCATGGAGCGGAACTTATAAAACCGAAACCGTCTGCCGTCTCTGCCCACACGTTCCTGAGTGAAGATCGGACCCGCGGAGGGATCGTCCAGCACGATCACCAGTGCCACCACCAGCAGCACAGGCCACAGCACCAGCAGCGCTCCCAAGGACAGCACGATATCCTGAAAGCGGCGCACAGGCCAATAGTATCTGCCGCGGTGCAGCACCTGCTCCCGCTCCAATATATTCAGCTGTTCTGTCTCTACCGCATTCATTGCTATCTCCTCTGGGGTTCATTGCAGAAAGCATCGCTCCAAGAACGGCATCCGCAATATTTTATACTATATAAATGCAAATTGCTATCTAAACAATTATTCACTGTGTGATTCTAACACAAACCGATTTTTTTCGCAACTCCGCCCCTTGTTTTATCCCCAACACTCCGTCGGGATTTAGGGTTACAAACGCCCAAAAATGAGCATTTTTACAAAAGTTTATAAAATATTCATAATTCGTACAAAAACATGGAACAAGTTTCCATGAGCTGCGTCATAGAAATAATACGTTATACACAGCTTATTTTCATATTTAAGGTGTTCTTAAATTGATTTCTGTTCTGTTCGTAGTATAATGGGAGCAATATCACATTTCCCGCCAAAAGGAGAATGAACCATGAAACGATTCCTCTCGGTCATCCTGACCGCTATCATGCTTTTGACACTGACCGCCTGCGGAAGCAAGCAGGGGGTATATGTGCAGTCCGTAGCCTCCCTCATGTCCATGGGCGGCATTGCACCCGGAGACCGCTTTGCGGGGGTCGTTGTGTCCGAAAACGTCACGGAGATCCCCAAGGACACAGACAAGGGCGTAAAGGAGCTGCTGGTCAAGGAGGGTGACGATGTGACCGAGGGACAGGCGCTGTTCTCCTATGATACCGACGAGCTGCAGCTGAATCTGGACAGACAGAAGCTGGAGCTGGATCAGATGAACGCCACCATCCAGAGCTACCGCAATCAGATCGCCCAGCTGGAGCGTGACCGCAACAGCGTCGGCGAGGCCTCCAAGCTGCAGTACACCATCGAGATCCAGTCCACTCAGCTGAGTCTGAAGGAAGCGGAGCTGAATCTGAAGAACAAGGAACAGCAGGTAGCAAAGGCTCAGGAGCTGCTGACCAACTCCACTGTGGTCTCCCCTGTCAGCGGCCGTGTGCAGAGCATCAACGAAAGCGGCATGAACAGCTACGGGGAACCCGTTGCCTACATCACCATTCAGGAGTCCGGCTCCTACCGCATTAAGGGCATCCTGGGTGAGCTGCAGCGGGGCGGTATTGCCGAGGGCAGTGTCCTCACCATCCGCTCCCGCACCGACGACACCGTCAGCTGGCGGGGCACCGTCACCTTGGTGGATTACGAAAATCCCTCTCAGGGCAGCGATTCCGACCGCTACTACGGCATGGCCGCTGACGAAATGAGCTCCTCCAGCAAGTACCCCTTCTATGTACAGCCCGAAAGCACCGAAGGTCTGATTCTCGGTCAGCACGTTTATATGGAATTGGAAGCCGAATCCGAGGAGACCGCAGGCCCCTCTATCAGCAGCGCCTTCATTTGCTACAATGACGACGGCTCTGCCTATGTATGGGCGGAAAAGCGGGGCAAGCTGGAAAAGCGCAAGGTTGAGCTGGGTGAATACAACATGATGGCAGACCTGCAGGAAATCACCAAGGGTCTCTCTGCCGACGATTACATTGCCTTCCCCGATTATGAGCTGTGCGTGGAGGGTGCTCCCACCACCCGCGAACAGCCTGTCATAGAAGCCCCCGAAGGGGATATGGGCAGTCCCGACGCAGGCATCGCCGTTGACGATGCAGTTATGGCGGTGAACTGATGGCACTGCTGCAATTGACAAATATCTGCAAGGACTATATGCAGGGCAAACAGCCCGTCCGCGTGCTGAAAAACATTGATCTGACCGTAGAACGCGGAGAGTACCTTGCCATTATGGGGCCTTCCGGTTCCGGCAAGACCACACTGATGAACCTGATCGGCTGTCTGGATGTACCCACCTCGGGAACCTACATACTGGACGGCAAGGATCTGAAGGATATGACCGACGATGACCTTGCGGAGATCCGCAACCGCCACATTGGCTTCGTGTTTCAAAGCTTCCATCTGCTGCCCAAGCTCACCGCACTGGACAACGTAGCCCTTCCTCTGCTGTACGCCAACGTTCCGCTGCAGGAGCGGCGCACAAGAGCAGCCGAAGCATTGCAGTCCGTGGGTCTGGGGGAACGCATGAACTTCCTGCCCAACCAGCTGTCGGGCGGGCAGTGTCAGCGTGTGGCCATTGCCCGTGCCATGGTCACCAAGCCCGACCTGCTGCTGGCAGACGAGCCCACAGGCGCACTGGATTCCAAGTCGGGCAATCAGATCATGGACATTTTCCGCAGCCTCAGCGAGGAAGGCATGACCATTATCATGATCACCCACGAGCAGTCCATTGCCGACTGTGCCAACAAAACCTATCGCATTCTGGACGGCGAGCTGCTGACCAATGACAACGGAGGTGCAGGCCATGAAAATTGACTTCCGCAAATATAAGCTCGACCTCCGCAAAGTAAAGCTTGATCCCAACAAGCTTAAGCACATTCTCAACATTCGAAAAATCGACCTTCGCGGATTTGACCTCCGCAAGCACAAAAAGGCCGTAGCCGCAGTCACCCTTGCCGCACTGCTGGTTGTGGGCGGCGGCACGCTGTTTCTGCGGAGCCGAAGCGGTGCGGGAGAGCCCGTCAACGTCTATCCCTTCCACTTCATCGGCATGACGGAATACTGGGGGGATGCCCAGGAGAGCTACGGCCCCGTAAAGAGTGACCGTGTCCAGACGGTATTCCTGTCCGACAGCCAGACCATCACCGAGATCAAGGTTGCCGAAGGCGACACCGTGAAGAAGGGTGACCTGCTGATGACCTATGACACCACCCTGTCCGATATCGCCGTAGAGCGCAAGCGGCTGGTGGTGGAGCGGCTGAAGCTGCAGCTGAAAAACGCACAGGCCCGTCTCCAGGAGATCAACGCCATGGTTCCCATGGACAGCTCCGGAGTGACCCCCGACACCCCCGATTACGGGCCCCAAATGACAGAGCCATACAGCATTTCTCTGGATGTCAAGTACGATGGCAAGACGCCCGAGACTGCTCTGGTCTGCCAAGTACGGGATGACACCAATATCGACAACACCCTGCTGGCTGCGCTTTATACCGCCGCAGTGGTCTATCAAACGGAAAATCTAAACGCCGTGCCGGAGGAAACGCCGGTCCCCGAGGTCACCCCCGCACCCGAAAATACACCGATACCCGTGATTACCCCCGTACCCGAAATTACACCGGTGCCAGAGGTCACACCTGTGCCCGAAACCACGCCTGTGCCCGAAACCACGCCTGCGCCCGAAACCACGCCCGTGCCGGAGGTCACACCCGCACCCCAAGGTCCCGCGGTGGTCACAAGCTTCTACGCCATCATCAAGGGCACGGAGGGCAATGCCCTGAGCGGCCCCCGTAATCTCTGGCAGGGTCTGCACATTTCCCCTGCGGCGGGAGGTACCTATGTATTCAAATTCTTTGATGCCTCCGGCATCTCCGATCACACCGCAGGAAGCCCGTCCACACCCGAAGGCCCTTCCATGGAACAGGGCTACACCGCAGCGGAGATCGCCCGCATGCGCGCAGAGCAGCAGAGTACCATCAATGAGCTGAATGTGGACATTAAAATGGCCGACTCGGAATACAAGCTGGCAAAGCTGGAAGCGGACAACGGCAGCATCTACGCAGAAATCGACGGCGAAGTGGTTTCCCTGCTGACCGAGGAACAGGCCCGTATGGAGGGTCAGCCTCTGATGAAAGTCTCGGGAGGCGGCGGCTTCTATGTAGACGGCAGCATCAGTGAGCTGGAGCTGCACAATATGAAAATCGGACAGGAGGTAGAGGTCAACGACTGGAACACAGGCATGACCTATGTAGGCACCATTTCCTCCATCGGCAACTTCCCCGACGGGGAAAACGGCTGGAACGGCATGGGCAACCCCAACGCCTCCTTCTTCCCCTTCCGTGTATACATTGACGGCAGCGCCGATCTGCAGACGGGCCAGTACGTCAGCGTCATGTATTCCGCCTCCGCAGCGGAAAACGGCATTTATCTGGAAAATCCCTTCCTACGCACAGAACAGGGCAGCAGCTATGTATACGTCATGGGCGAAAACGGCCGACTGGAAAAGCGCCCGGTCACCACAGGCAAGAACCTGTGGGGCAGCTACACGGAGATCCGCGGCGGCTTGAGCCCCGATGATCTGATTGCCTTCCCCTACGGCAAGAACGTCCGTGAGGGTGCCAAGGCAGTGGAAGCGGATATTTCCGAGCTTTACGAATAAGGAAGGTGTTTGTCTATGAAAGAAAATATCAGACTGGCCTTCCAAGGCATTTGGGGACATAAAATGCGCTCCATGCTCACCATGCTGGGCATCATCATCGGCATTGCCTCCATCATCACCATTGTATCCACCATTCAGGGCACCAATGAGCAGATCAAGGAAAACCTCATCGGTGCAGGCAACAACGTGGTCACCGTGCAGCTGAATCGAGACGGGTATCAGTACGACATGAGCTGGAACTCCATTCCAAGCGATGTTCGCATCATCACGGAGGACACACGCAAAGAGCTGGCAGAGCTGGGCGGTGCGGAAGCAGTCTCCCTGTACACCGCACGGCAGTATATGGATCAGCTGTTTTATCTCAACACCCAGTTCAACGGTCAGATCTACGGCATTGACGAGCATTATTTGAACGTCTACGGCTACCAAATCAAGAGCGGCCGAGGCTTCACGGAAAAAGACTTTGCCGATTGCCGCAAGGTGGTTTTGGTGGATACCACCACCGTCACCAACCTGTTCGGCGGCAATAATCCCGTAGGCAAGGCACTGGAGATCAAGGGTGACGTATTCACCGTCATCGGGGTGGTTGCCCTGTCCGAGGAATTTGCCCCCACCATTAACAACCTGCAGGACTATTACCTCTACGCCAACACCTCAGGCGGCAGCATCTATATGCCCCTCCGCACATGGCCCACAGCCTTTTACTTTGACGAACCTCAGAACGCAGCCATTAAGGTGGACAACACCGACTCCATGGCCACGGTAGGTCAGGCAGCGGCGGAGCTGCTGACGGAAAAGCAGATCATGAACGCCGACAGCAGTCCCTTTGACTACCGCAGTCAGGATATGCTGGAGCAGGCACAGCAGCTGCAGAAGATGAGCGAATCCACCAACGCACAGCTGGTATGGATCGCCAGCATCTCCCTGCTGGTTGGCGGCATCGGTGTTATGAACATTATGCTGGTGTCCGTCACGGAGCGCACGGCGGAGATTGGTCTGAAGAAGGCCATCGGTGCCAAGAAGAAACAGATTTTGCTGCAGTTCCTGACAGAGTCCGCTGTACTCACAGGGCTGGGCGGTCTCATCGGTGTTATTACCGGTGTGGTCATGGCGCAGCTCATCTCCCGCATGATGCAGATCCCCGTATCTGTCAGTGCCCCCGCCGCAGTCATTGCTGTGGTGTTCTCCACCCTCATCGGCGTGGTATTCGGTATGCTCCCCGCAGTCCAGGCAGCAAACCTGAATCCTATCGACGCATTGAGAAGAAATTAAAGCACAAAAACAGAGCGCATCCGATTGGATGGGCTCTGTTTCGGTTTATCATTTAAATTTTTTCAACTGCTTACGAACCAAAGCTTTCAGTTCATTTTTATAGTGCATAAAGGAGACACTCGCACAAAAAAGGAAAATCCCCTCCATCAACAAAAACAAAATGCATAATGGCACCGCACCCTTTTCCCGATTGCTGTTGTATACTTCAAGCGTGCGATAGACTTCCGAATCGCTGCGAGCAGCAACCACAACTTTGCGCGTTCCAAACAGGCTGTCTCTCTCAACATAGGAAATGCACAGCTGATCACCCGCAAAAATTCGTTTGCTCAGTTGGGCTGCGGAAAGCTCGGACGAACCGCCATTATGAAAAACATAGGTTTCGGAATCGGCAATAACTTTTAGCATTCCACCGCGTTTCTTATACACACGATAGACTTCCTCGACTGTAATATCCGCTTCCTGAAGCGCTTCCGTTGATACCGGTTGAGAGCTTGTCAGTGCATATATAAACAGACATATCATTAGGATTTGGAGTGATAGAATTTTTACGAACATACCCATCATTTTCTTGTGCTTCATACTCTCCCCCCTTTTATCGTCATTCTACCACACTTACAAACAATCCCGCAATTAACGAAGGTAAATATTGTATGAGCAAAAAATTGCTGTCTATCCAATATTTCACAAAATCTTAACCATCGCTGAACGGGTTTTATTGTATACTATAATCAGAAAAATATTGCTTAAGGAGTTGCATATAGATGCATGGATTGATCACCGACCTTGCCATTATGCTTCTGACCGCAGGCGTGGTTGCCGTCATTTTCCGACGGTTCAAGCAGCCTCTGGTGTTGGGCTACATATTGGCAGGCTTTCTGGTTGGGCAGTATATGCCCTTCTTCTTCACCGTTACCGATTCCCACTCCATTGAGATCTGGAGCGAGATCGGCATTATTGTTTTGATGTTCAGCTTGGGCTTGGAATTTAATCTCCATAAGCTGGCAAGCGTAGGCAGTACCGCCATCATCACCGCCTTAACGGAGGTGTTCGGCATGCTGGTCATCGGCTATCTGGTAGGTCAGGCCCTTGGCTGGGGCATGATGGACTCCATCTTCCTGGGCGGTATGCTCTCCATGAGCTCCACCACCATCATCATTAAAGCATTTGACGAGCTGGGTGTCACAAAGGAACGCTTCGCCCAGCTGGTATTCGGCACACTGGTCATTGAGGACATTGCGGGCATTTTTATGATGGTCATTTTGTCCACTGTGTCCGTCTCCCGCAACATCAGCGGCGGTGCGCTGGCACTGCAGATCGGTATGCTGGTGCTGTATCTGGCCCTGTGGCTGATTTTGGGTATTTACATTCTGCCCACTCTGCTGCGGAAGGCCGCCGACTTTATGAACGACGAGGTTCTGCTGCTGGTCAGTCTGGGCATCTGCTTCGGCATGGTGCTGCTGGCAGAAAAGCTGGGCTTCTCCTCCGCGCTGGGCGCATTCTTGGCAGGTTCTCTGCTGGCGGGCACTGTCCACGCCGAGCGTGTAGAGCATCTCACAAGCGGCATCAAGGATCTGTTCGGCTCCGTGTTCTTCCTGTCTGTGGGGATGCTTATTGACCCCGCTATGCTCATCAAATACGCAGGCCCCATCCTCATCATCACCCTTGTGACCATTCTGGGCAAGCTGTCCATTTCCGCTCTGGGTGTACTGCTCAGCGGTCAGCCTCTGAAAATCGCCGTACAGTGCGGCAGCTCTCTGGCACAGATCGGGGAATTTGCCTTCATCATCGCCTCTTTGGGGATGTCCTTGGGTGTCATTGCTGACTACTCCTACCCCATCGTGGTAGCGGTATCCGTCATCACCACCCTGACCACCCCCGCCTGCATCAAGGGCGCAGATAAGCTCTACGGTCTGGTGGTCAAGCTCATGCCCGACAAGCTGGCTGCCAAGCTGGATCGCTACACCGATGAGGATGTGACCGAGCAGGACCGTGACTCCGACTGGGGCAACTACCTGCGCCGCTATGTAATGATCACCGCCATTTACAGTGTGCTGATGATCGGTGTGCTGATGATCGGGCAGCTGGTGCTGCTGCCTCTGCTGCAGGGCACCGGCATGAAGGACAGCTTCTCCCGTGTACTGGCCACTCTGTTCTGTCTGGTGGGCGTGGCACTGTTCATTCGTCCCATGCTGGACCTGCACTCCACGGAATACACTATCCTGTGGGTGAAGAACCGTTTCTTCCACCTGCCCCTCATTACTCTGACCGCCCTGCGCTTCATGCTGGTGGTGCTCATGGCATTTATCCCCCTGCAGACCATTCTGGGCATCCACGGGGTATGGCTGCTGCCTTTGATCATGCTGGGTGTGTATCTCATTTACCGCAGCGGCTGGCTATCCTCCGCGTATATCTCTGCGGAAGCACAGTTCATGGCAAACTTCAACGAGCGCATTCTGCACCGTGAGGACGGTGAAGGTGACGACACCACCGAATGGCTGGACGACAAGCTGCTGGTACAGGAGCTGTACTGCACCGAGGAGCAGGCAGGCAAGACCCTGAAGCAGCTGGGCTGGGGCAGACTGTTCAGCGTAAACATCATCAAAATCCTCCGCGGCAAGAAGCATCTGAATATGCCCTCCGGTGACCTGACCCTCCACAGCGGTGACCGCATCTTCGCCATCGGCAAGAGCGAGGATCTGCGCTCTCTGCGCATGAGTCTGGGACTTCCCGAAAATGAGGAGCTCATCACCCTGCATCAATTTGTAAAAGGACAGCCCGACGGAGCAACCGCGGTATACGCCTTCCCACTGCCCGTGTCCAAGGACTCCGACCTGCTGGGCAAGAGCATCAAAACCAGCCAATTGCGTGAAAACTACGACTGCATGGTGCTGGG
>JAFQDR010000177.1 GCA_017415945.1 Oscillospiraceae bacterium | reverse complement strand
GCTCGGTCAGCGCATCCGTATTGGAGAAGCGTGTATGTAAATGCAGCTCAATGTGCTTTTCCACAGCATTGTCCATGCGCTTGGGCTTCTTTTCCTTCCAGATATTGCGGAAGTCCAGAATGGTATCGTCATCGAACTTGTTGTAGCCCATCTTACCCGTTACGGTAATATAGTCCCCTACCTTGACCTTGCCCAGAACTGCTTTTTCCTCATCGGTGCTGAGGAATCGGCTGCATCGAACAGAGCCCGTGTAGTCGGTCATTTCAAAGGTAAAGACGATGGCATCGTGCTTGGGCACTTCACGGGAATCCGTAAAGAACACCTCGCCCATAACCGCCACGTCCCCTGACTTTGCAGTCAGCTCGTTCATGGGGGTGAGCTCACGCACCTTCACCTTACGTCCGAAAACAGGTGCGTCATCTGCCTTTTCTTTTTCCAATTCCTTGGGGAAGGACGGAATGATCAGAACACCGCTCAACCCGTAATCGCCGCTGATACGCCCTTGAATGGCAGACAGCTCCGAAGCGGAGGGGGCTTGCTGAAAATAAGCAGCAATGTCCATGCTATTCCGTTTTTCATCAATGACGATTTCCGTCACAAATGCATTCTGCAGGCCGCCGCACATATCTTCCATACCGCTGCAGCCCGGCAAAATTTCCAAAAATGGTATTTTAGCCATTATGTTACGTCCTTTTGAATCATTTCAAGAAGGGCATCGCAAAGCTGATCCTCGGGAACACGGCGAATGATCTCCCCTTTTTTAAAGAGAATCCCATTCCCCTTGCCGCCTGCAATGCCATAGTCTGCCTCGCGAGCTTCCCCGGGGCCGTTGACCACACAGCCCATGACCGCAACGGTAATATCACGGTCAATGCCCACCAGACGGCGTTCCACCTCACCCGCAAGAGAGATCAGGTCGATCTCGGTTCTGCCACAGGTAGGACAGGAAATCAAACGCAAGCCGCCCTCACGCAGCCCCGCTGCCTTCAAAATCGCAATTCCCGTGGTAACCTCTTCCACAGGATCACCGGTCAGAGATACACGGATGGTATTGCCGATATCCTCACACAGCAAAGTGCCGATACCCACAGCAGACAAAATAGTCCCGTTCTTCACAGTACCTGTTTCCGTAACCCCAACATGGAGAGGATACTTAAATTCCTCCGCAGCCAAGCGATAGGACGCAATGGTCAGCGGTACGGAAGATGTCTTCAAGGAAAGGCAAATGTCATCGAAGTCGTAGCGATTGAGCAGCTCCACTTCCTTGCGAGCGCTTTCCACCATAGCCTCCGCTGTGGGATGCCCGTACTTTTCCAGCAGCTTCTTGTCCAGGCTGCCTGCATTGACCCCAATGCGAATGGGGATATTTTTACGGCGGCAGATTTCCGCAACGGCCTTTACATTTTCATCAGCACCGATATTTCCGGGGTTGATGCGGATCTTATCCACACCGCGCTCCGCAGCCTCAAGTGCCAGACGATAGTCAAAATGGATATCCGCAACAATGGGCAGCGGAGAACCTTCCTTAATGGCACTGATAGCCCGTGCAGCTTCCATATCGGGAACAGCAAGGCGCACAATATCGCAGCCCGCAGCAGCAAGCGCTTTGATTTGCCGCAGGGTCCCTTCCACATCATGGGTCTTGGTATTGCACATGGACTGCACCGCAACGGGATGATTTCCGCCTACGGGAACATTGCCCACATGAATCACAGAGGTATCAAATCGTTTCATAAATTACCCCACCAATCTTATTACATCATTGAACATTACATAGACCATCAATGCCATCAGCAGCATGAGGCCTACCGTATGAATATAGCCTTCGTATTTAGGGTCGAGCTTACGCCCCAAAATCAATTCAATGGGCCACAGCACGATTAGAAAGAAAATCCTTCCCCCATCCAGTGCGGGAATGGGCAGCAGGTTCATAATGGCCAGATTCACAGCGATAAACGCCGCAAAATAAAGCAGGTTGATCAGCCCCACAGCAAAGGAACTCGAGGCCTGCCCTACATCATTCATAGCGCCTACGATGCCAACTACGCCGCTCAGGTCATTGACCCCGTATACGCCCGAGACAAGAGACTTCAAGCTGTCCCAAACGGTGCCTGCAAAATCCATGGCATAGTACCAAGTGTATCGCAGCAGTTCACCAAAGCCTTCTGCCTTGCCTTCAAAATAAAAGCCATAGCGTAATGTCTCTGCCTCCTCATATTCCAGCAGAGTAATGGTCATATCCTCAATATTCACAAGCTCCCCGTTACGTCTGACGGTGATATCGTGCACATCTCCGCCCCGTCCAAGATACTTGGAAATATCATTTTTCACATAAACACGTTGGCCGTCAATTTCATGGAACTCGTCGCCAACCATCAAAAGCTGTTCTCCCTCGTAGGGGCAGCCTTCCATAAAACGGGTAATCTCATTGGTTTGGGGTGCGCTGTACAGGAATACAATAAGAATCAGCATCAGCCCAAACAAAAAATTCATCGCAGCACCCGCAGTCAAAATCACTGCTCTTTTCAATGGGTGCTGGGCCGTAAAGGAACGGGGATCCTCGGATTCCTCATCCTCCCCTTCCATAGCACAATAGCCACCGATAGGCAGCAAACGCAAGGTATACAGCGTTTCTTTTCCCTGCTTTTTGTACAAAAGAGGGCCCATACCGATGGCAAATTCTTGAACCTTGACGCCGCAGAGTTTGGCCGTAATAAAATGGCCAAACTCATGGACAGCAATCAAAATTCCAAACAATACAATGGAAATTAAAATGTACATTAACCAAAATGCTCCTTGACATAGATACGAGCTGCAAGGTCAGCTTCAAGAATGGTTTCCAAATCGGGCTTTGCAGTAAACTTCACGTGCTCCAGAGCCTCCGCAACACTTCTGTAAATCTGATTATAGCCGATTTGGTGGTTCAAAAACAGTGCAACCGCAACTTCGTTTGCAGCACTGAGAACCGTTGTGGCGGTACCGCCGATCTTCGCCGACTGAATAGCCATGTCCAAGCAGGGCAGCTTCTTCAGATCGGGCTTTTCAAAGGTCATCTTCCCCAGAGAGAAGAAATCCAAACGGTCGGAATCCGATGCCGCACGTTCGGGATAGGTCAATGCCAGCTGAATGGGAAGCTCCATATCGGGAACCCCCAGCTGTGCAATGACGCTGCCATCCACCAGCTCTACCATAGAGTGTATGATGCTTTCGGGGTGAACAATGACTTCAATATCCTCGGGCCTGCAGGCAAACAAATGCATGGCTTCAATAAACTCCAAGCCCTTGTTCATCATGGTAGCACTGTCCACACTGATTTTCGCGCCCATGCTCCAATTGGGGTGCTTCACCGCCTGTTCGGGAGTAATATGCTCCAAATCCTCAATGGCCTTTCCACGGAAGGGCCCGCCCGAGCCTGTCAGCAAAATTTTACGCAGTTCACCGGGCGCTCTCCCTGTTAGACACTGGAAAATAGCAGAATGTTCCGAATCAACGGGCAGAATTTCCGCCCCCTTCTCCTTTGCTCTTGCCATAACGATATCCCCTGCGCAAACCAGGGTTTCCTTATTGGCAAGGGCAATGCGTCTTCCTGTATCAATGGCTGCCAAAGTGGGCTTCAAGCCGATTGCACCGGAAACCGCGGTAACCACACAATCAGCGGTTGGAATGGTAGCAGCCTCAATGAGCCCTTCCTCCCCTTCCGCTACACGGATGTCCGTATCCGACAAGCGGGAACGGAGCTCCACTGCCGCATCATGGTCAAATACCGCAACCAGCTCAGGATGCAGCTCACGGGCCTGCTGTTCAGCCAAGGCAACGCTCTTTTGAACAGAGATCGCCTTCACAGGCAAATGCAGACGTTTCGCTACATTGATGGTCTGCTTACCGATGGAGCCCGTAGACCCCAAAATAGAAATCGCTTTCACCATATGTGTCACCTCACATGACAGCGGGCACCCACATCATCAGCAATTCGATCAGGGGTGCAATAAACAGCATACTGTCAAAGCGGTCCAGAATGCCGCCGTGACCGGGAATAATGTGACTGTAATCCTTCACATCATGCAGACGCTTAATGGCAGAGAAGGACAAGTCGCCAAGCTGCCCCGCCAGACTGCCCAGATAGCCGTACACAGCCAGTACGGAATAATTTACGGTGTAATCCCCTGCGGACATTGCAATGCCATAGATCAGCATACAGACGATGGTACCCAGAAAGCCACCCGCACTGCCCTCGATGGTCTTCTTGGGAGACAGACGGGGTGCCAGCTTATGCTTACCGAGGAACATACCT
>JAFQDR010000176.1 GCA_017415945.1 Oscillospiraceae bacterium | reverse complement strand
TTCCGCTTCACCCAGGCGGGCTCCGAGGTTTCGGCGCTGCTGGGACGTATGCCCTCTGCGGTTGGTTATCAGCCGACACTGGCGAATGAGATGGGCGCGCTTCAGGAGAGAATTACCTCCACCAAGCGCGGCTCCATTACCTCGGTGCAGGCAGTATACGTGCCTGCGGATGACCTGACTGACCCTGCTCCTGCGACAACCTTTGCACATCTCGATGCGACAACGGTACTTGCAAGAAGCATCGCATCCCAGGGTATCTATCCTGCGGTTGATCCGCTGGAGTCCACATCCCGCATTCTTTCCCCCGATATTTTGGGTGAAGAACATTACCGTGTGGCGCGCGAGGTTCAGAGAATTCTTCAGCGTTACAAGGAACTGATGGATATTATCGCCATCATGGGTATGGATGAGCTGTCGGATGAGGACAAGCTGCTTGTGGGACGTGCAAGAAAGATTCAGCGCTTCCTCTCTCAGCCCTTTGATGTATCTGAGAAGTTCACAGGTATTCCCGGCTGCTATGTACCGCTGTCCGAGACTATCCGCGGTTTCCGTGAGATTATCGAAGGCATGCATGATGATCTTCCCGAGTCTGCATTCCTCTTTGTGGGAACCATCGATGAGGCGGTTGCCAAGGCGAAGGGATCGGCAAAATGAGTTTGTTTAAGCTTAAAATTTCAACCCCAGACGGTAATCGCTATGATGGCGAAGCCTTTATGCTTTCACTTCGCGGCATTGAGGGCGATCTGGCAATTTTGGCAGGGCATATTCCCTTCATTACTTCTGTGAAAGCAGGAGAATGTAAGCTGGAGCTGGAGGACGGAAGCATACGCACAGGCAGCTGTGACGGAGGACTGCTGACAGTATCAAATGAAGCGGTTACGCTGCTTGCGGGAAGCTTTAAATGGAATGAATAAACAAACGAGTATGGAACGTGTGATTCCATACTCGTTTTGTGTTTAGTTGTATTCCGCGATATCGGTGATTTTGCGCTCGATTTTGACCTCACTGCCGCCTGGGAAGATGGTGCTGTCGGCTTGGATATATCGGCTGACGGCACTATTTTCTGTGATAATGAGGTCGCGCAGTCCCCAGAATTCATCATGGATATCACCGCAGGTGTAGGAAAAATTTCCGGTTTGGGCAATGGTCTTATTCTTGTAAGCTTCTCCGAGAGGGATGACGGTGGACCGATGGGTGTGCCCCATGAAAAGGCCCTTCACGCGGTCATTTCCCGCAACAAGAGCGCAGAATTCATCGCTTTCCTTTTCCATGTCGAAGTAATGGGAGTAGAGCCATACCTTATGCGTGGGATATTGTTCCATCAGCGACTTGATGTAGGCAACATCGGTATTCGCGTATGTCTCGAGCTCATCATAGACGCGGGAAAGACGGGCATTGTAAGAATCGAGCATGATGAAGAGATTGTCGCCGAGAAGTGCGTAGTTCTGACGCTCGAACCCGGTTACTTCAAGCCAATCTTTGTGAGTGAACTGTTCGTGATTGCCGGGGATGAGACGGACCGGGATGTCCTTCGGAAGCTGGGATAGGAACTGTTCACGGAAGATGGTCGTGGTGAAGATGCCTTTATCATAGGGTGTTTTCAGATCGTGATAATCGAGTGACACATCGCCGCCAATGAGGATGAGATCGAATGGCTGAGCTTTATGCTCGGCGAGAACAGTATCAACCCAATGCTGTAGGCGGTCATGATCACTGACGCCATACCAGGTCATGAGATCGGTGCAATGGATATCAGAGGTAAGGAGTACACGGTATTCGGATTTTGTTGTCATAAGTGAATCTCCTGTGGTATAGTGTAATATGCTTCATTATAAGCCTTGGCGGAAGATTTGTCAATGAGGAAATGACGAGTTTCCGATGAAGATTATTTATTTTGTAGCATATGAAGCTCGGTGAACTGGTAGAGGTCTCGGTTATTGAAGTTCTCAGTAACAGTGAGCTTGTAGTATTGATATTCGCCGGGATTATCGATAGTGAACACATCCGATGTTGTGAAGAATTCAACCGGAATGTTGGCATCACCCTCAACCGTATCGAGGACGATCCAATCACCGTTCGGGGCATTTCTGCCATAGAGTGTCCATGCGTCGGGATTGCGGTCGGGACAGTCACCGGCGGTGGTGAAGGCAT
>JAFQDR010000175.1 GCA_017415945.1 Oscillospiraceae bacterium | reverse complement strand
TCCGTGCGAGCCGGAGGATTTAAGTATGGACGAGAATTTTGCTTTATCGGAATTCAAGCAGTTTGTGTCAGATGGAGATGACATAGCTCTTCGCGCAATCACGATGGCTGCACACAATCTCGACAACATTCTGGAGGATATCTACATAGAAGCGCGTATGTGTGAAGCATTCCCGGGCACATTCCGCACGGGGATTCTTCTCAATAACATACGCATGATGGAACTGGTACCTACGCTCACCGAACAGGTGGGCAAAGGGTATCTTGGATTCTCAATTCTGTGTAATCTTTTGATTCAGTACTGCCGTTCGGGAGACGTCAACAATCTCACCGGCTATAAAGGCGAATATCTTGATAAACTGGTGGAATGTATTCCCGTAGTGGATGAAGCACTTTATGATGCGGACTCACGAACGAGGTATGCGGCTACAAACAGGATTTTGCTTATAGCTTGGAAGTATGTGAAAGCATTTATCGAGGAGTTCCGCAAAAAGTCCGAGGAGGATATGGCACAAGCTCTTGGCAATCAGATTGCAGGCAATTCGTCCATCCCGTCGGGTAAAGGTAAAGCAGTCACTGCAGGTAAGTTCAAATTCGACAAGAATTCGCTTGACGAAGAAATGAATGAGCTGCAGGAGGTTGTTGCACAGGAGACGGGGCGAATTGAGCTTGAGAAGACTGACGATATCGATGAGGGTGAAAACCCCGGCACATCTTACGACAATTATTATACGGGTTCAGGTTATACCTCCGCTGAGGAAGACATGAACCGTATTCTTACGGAAATTGCCGAGGAAAGTGTTTCCGGTAAGATGGAGGATGAACTGACAGCTGAACTTCAGGCAGAAGCCGACAGTATTCGTTACGGTAATGCTCACAAGGGTATTCATGTTACGGTGCATCGGATCCGATCGCCTGAACCTTCGCTGTGTGAAGCGTATGCAAAGGTATCGCCAAATCTCTTGCTGATTTCCAAAAGAATGCAGCAAAGACTTTTAGATATCCTCAAGGATAAAAAGGAAGGATGCAAACAGACGAACCTTCTTATGGGAAGACGTCTCAACTCTCGTGCCTTTGCCAAGGATGACGGACGTTATTTTTATAATAACCGTCTGCCCGAGGAGTCCCTTGATATGGCTGTGGCTCTCCTTGTTGATGAGTCCGGTTCAATGTCCAGTGCAGACCGCATTACTCATGCAAGAGCAGCAAGCATCGTGCTATATGATTTTTGCTCAAAACTTGGGATTCCGGTCATTGTTTACGGACATACATCCAGCGGCATTGACACAGATGTGTTTGCCTATGCGGAATTTGATTCACCTGACAAGAAAGATGCTTATCGTATCATGGATATGTCTGCGAGATGGTGCAACCGTGATGGTGCTGCACTCCGATTTGTAGCAGAGCGACTGATGACGAGAGAGGAGCAGACCAAGCTTCTGATTCTCATCTCAGACGGACAGCCTGCTGCATCGGGATATTCCGGCACAGAAGCGGAAGCGGATCTCAGAGGGATCAAGCATGAATACACAAACAAAGGAATTACCATGTTTTCTGCGGCAATCGGCGACGACAAGGACACCATCGAGCGGATTTATAAGGACGGATTTTTGGATATCTCCGATCTGAATAAGCTGCCGATGAACCTGACGAGGCTGATTACGCGGTACGTGGAAGTATAAAAATTTAAGGAGGCTTAAAAACAATGAATGAACAGCAAAGCTATATTTCTCGCCAGATTGCCGTCTACAAGACTGACAAAAAGCTGGTCGAGCTGAATGACAAGATGAATCTTGCACCGATGGAACTGTATGCCCATATCCACGCGCAGGGAGATGAAGCCGGTGACGGTACACGAGTCTACTCCAATATCGGCGTTGTGCTTCAGGATTACTCTGCGGGAACAGGACAGAATACCAAGCGTGCCACTGCCAATCTTTCTCCGGATGAGGTGCGATATATCTTCAGCCGGGCAAGAAACGGTGTTGACACCTTCGAGTTCCATACAGATAAGATCTATGGTACACCCGATCCCGCAACCGGACGCTCCAAGGTGACAAAGCTCACCATCAAGCGAGCTACCGTCGGGCCCGATGGAAAGCCCAGAAAGTATCCGTGGTTTATCGATATTGAAAACGGTACAGGCATTCCGCAGAAGACACAAATCGGCGGTACCTTCTGTCAGCAGGGTTCCTATCAATCGGAAACGAAGATTTTTGCCAATCTCAATGACCTTGATTTCTTCAAGCTGTTCTGTCATACAGTGCAGTACATTCAGGCATGGGAGCTGGCAAATGCTCCGTCCCTGATTCGTTCGGCACGACAGATACTCTTGCAGAATACAACCAATCAGCAATAAAGTATGAAATATAATACAGAAGAATGGAACTCGGTACAAAACCGGGTTCTTTGTCTTCTGTGGAAAGGAATGAAACATGAGTACAGCTACAACCTATGAACCCGTTGTTATCGTTGATATTACCGGTATGGACAATGATACATGGCTTAATTATCGCAGGCAAGGCATCGGTGGCAGCGATGTGGCGGCTGTTTACGGACAATCCCCATTTTGTACCGCACGGGATCTCTACTATCAGAAGGTAGGTATCCAGCCTGTCATTGAGGAGGAAGAAAACTGGGTGGCGAAAGAATATGGACATTTGCTTGAGGACCTTGTAGCGAAGATCTTTTCGCAAAAAACAGGACTTCGGGTTTATAAGAAATCCTATCTTTACGCGCATCCCGATCATCCCTTCATGAGAGCTAATGTGGACTATTTTGTGGAATTGTCAGACGGCAGTGAAGCTATCCTTGAATGCAAGACCACCAATTATAACAACCGCGATAAATGGGACAACGATGCAGTTCCATACAACTATGAGCTGCAGGTGCGTCATTACATGGCAATCATGAATCTGAATAAAGCTTTTGTAGCGTGTCTGTACGGGAACAACGAAAACGAATTCGTTTATCGCACAGTAGAACGTGACATGGATTTTGAGGAGGATATGATTCTTCAGGAGAAATTCTTCTGGAATAACTATGTAGTCGCAGGTCGAGAACCGCCGTACACTGAAACGGGAGATCTGGTGCTTGCAAGTATCCGAAAATACAGAGGTAACGCTGATAAAACGGCAAGCGCTGTTAAGTTGGATCCCTCTTTTGCAAAGATACTGGAACAGTACCAGGAGATTCGCGAAAGAAAGCTGCAGCATGACCGTGAAGCCGATCGTTTGGAGAAAGAAATGAAAACGGTGATCGTACCGGTGATTGATAAGTTGGGTGCCGCCTGTCTCGGTTCTTGTATAAAGGACGGGGTGGAATATACGGTAACATATAATCCGACCTATCGTACCGGCATCACAACGGACAATCTCTCTCGTCTCGAAGCAAATCACAAAAATATTTACGATGATTTTGTAACGAAAAGCGAGTCCCGCCGTGTCTTTATTAAGCAAAGGAGTATTTCATAATGGTCACATTCAGTAAGGTATATATTTGTTCACCGCTCAGAGCGATGACAGATATTGAGATGAAAATCAATCAGAAGAATGCACGAATGTATGCGCAGACTGCATCAAAAATGCTGTCCTGCCGCGCTATTGCGCCTCATGCGATTCTGCCGGATTTGGTGGATGAGCGTGATACAGCGGAGCGGACGGCGGCATTGGAATTCGGACTTAGGATGCTGAAGACCTGCGATGCAGTATTGGTGTGCGGTAGTGTAATGTCTGAGGGTATGATATCGGAAATCAAATATGCTATGGAATGTGGGATACCGGTATATCGCTTCAATCCGGATGCTTGTCTGAAACCCGTTTGTGGTTTGGCAGTATTGGAAAGGTTGTGAGTGAATGCTGTGTACATATGACAGAACCATATATGAGAACCGAGACACAGGCTTTGTAATTGCTTCGTTCAAAACCAAGGACGAAGCGGTTCCGAGTGAAGCCAGGAGCAAGTTCTATAACGGAGACAAGCTGATTCGCTTTACTGCAGTTGGATTTCGGCTGCCATCCTCATCCGCTATCAATGTGGATCTTGATGGCAAGTGGGAGAAAAGCAAGTATGGGCTTCAGCTTTCTGTGGAACGCTGTACCGAAATCATCCCGAAAACCAAGGATGGCATTATTGCCTATCTTTCCTCGGGGCTGATTAAAGGCGTGGGCGAAAAGTCGGCAAAAGCCATTGTCGGTATGTTCGGAGTGCAGACGCTTGAGGTGATTGAAAGAGAGCCTGACAAGCTGCTCACTGTAAAAGGAATCACCGAAAAGAAGCTGAAAAACATTACCGATTCATATATGCAGAGCCGTACCATTCGTGAGATCGTCTCGTATCTTGCGCCTTATGGGGTAAGTGTAAAGAAATGTGCTAAGATCCAAAATGAGTTTGGAAGTCGGACAATGGACGTTCTGAAGCATACGCCGTTTGAACTTTGTACTATCAGTGGATTCGGTTTCAAAACCGTGGATGATATAGCGCGGAAAACTAAATGCACGCCCGATGATCCTATGCGGATTCGAGGTGCGCTCAGGTATGTGCTGGATGAGTCTATGGTGGAAGGTCACCTGTATCTTGGCAAAGAAAAGCTCCGT
>JAFQDR010000174.1 GCA_017415945.1 Oscillospiraceae bacterium | reverse complement strand
TCATACAACATTCTTAGCGACAGCGAGGATGCAAAAGAATGCGTCAACGATACCTACCATGACGCATGGAACGCCATGCCGCCACACCGTCCGTCCATTTTATCGACCTTTCTCGGAAAGATCACGAGAAGGGTATCCATTGACCGATGGCGGAAGCGCAACGCCGAAAAACGCGGCGGCGGTGAAATCTTGCTTGCGTTGGAGGAACTGAATGAATGCGTATCCGGCAGCGGCAGTGTGGAAGATGAAATTGAGCGCCGGGAATTGATCGGCCTGTTTAATGAATTTCTGAATACGCTGTCTGCCACAGAGCGTCGGGTGTTTCTCTGTCGATACTGGTATATGGATTCAATCAGAACCATTGCACTGCAGTTTGGATTTTCTGAGAGTAAGGTCACATCCATGTTGCATCGGACAAGGATAAAACTCCGGACAATGCTTGAAAAGGAGGGCTATTAAATGAAACCGAATGATTTGATTGATATTATCGGTGAAGCTGCCGATGAGCATATTAAGGACGCAAAAAAGCAAAAGAAGAACAGGATTCCGCGATGGACGAAGTGGACGGCAGCGGCGGCGGCAGTATGCATTGCGATAACGTCAGGATTTTTTGCATTCCAGCAGGGACCATCTCTTAACGATACGCAGTCTCCTGCAGCACAGAACGGATACGGCGGACATGATGAAGGAACTGTATTTATGTCCTATGCAGGCCCAGTATTCCCTTTAACCGTAAAAGAGGAAGCAGATGGGTTGACAGCACAGAGAAGGATAGACTTTGATTTCTCGCTCTATGATGAACAAGTTGAGGATGTTGAGGCATGGGGAAATAACGGAAAAGGTGTTATCGTGACAGATGCCTATACCGTAGAAAACACTACAGAGAGCGACAAAACAATAACGGCGGTTTATCCCATCGCAGGCGATTTTCAGCTCAGACAGTGGCCGATTATCACCATGGATTGCAGGGAAATGGAGTGGACGCTCTATGCGGGAGACTATTCCGGGGGGTTCATGGGTACGGCGAGCGAGGAATCGGTCGGTGAAAGCTTTAACCTGAGGAACATCAATTCCTGGGAGGGATATGCGGAGCTTCTTGCGGATGGCAGCTATTTGGAGGATGCATTTTTTACTGCCGAGGAAATGACGCAGCCTGTGACGGTATATGAGCTGACGAACATTACGGACGGCGGAAATTCGGATATGGACGCTGCAGCGTTGTGTATGCGGTTCACCTACGATCCCGATCAGACAAAGATCATGTCATATGGTTTTAACGGCGGTTGGGAGGATCTGGAGAAAGGAGAAGCATATCGTGATTTCTTCATCCGCGAAGGTAGACGCACACCGGATGAAGAGACGAAGTATCTCATCGTTGTGGGTGAGGATATTACAGGCTATACACTTCAGGGATACCGCGACGGAAGCTGCACTCCCGGCGAGGAGATCGATGGTGCGGGTGCGGACGTCGCGAGGAAGGAAATGACAATGAGCGGGATCCTGCGAGATATTGCCGAAAACAGATATGGTGCTATCAGCGGAAAGGATTTTGATGGGGATTTTAACCGATATTTGAGTGATAAGATCGGCTTTGAACTGTATTATCAGGCTGTTTTGAAGCATTTTGCGGAACACGGTCCGATAGGCAAGTTCCCCAAGCAGCGTTATGAATGGGCTCTTTTGGATGAGTTGGTAAACGAGATCGCAACTCATGAGAGAATTCTCTATCTGACGTTTGAGGTAACAATCCCCGCCAGCAGCAGTGTAACCATAAAGATCGAGCAGTATAAGAATGCGAGCTTTGACTTCGAATGTACAGGCAGCGATAATGCGGGTATTGACGGGTATGATATGGTGACAACACTTGGTTCCAGCTTGAGTTTTTCTGAGCAGACGGCAGTGATTTCCGAATACGACAGTATCGAGATCGTTCGTCAGAATTTTGGATTTGACCTGGGAACCGGAATAGACGAAGTATCGCTGGATGTGAATGAGCCGCATTATTATTTGGAGGTCAGAAAAAAGCAGAAGCATAATTGACAAGTGCACTCTAATCTGATAGAGTAATAATATACTCTACTGGATTAGAGGAGGATATGCTATGGATATTCCCAAGGTGTTTGAAAGTGAATACCGTTTTTGCCTGATATTATGGGAGCATGAGCCGATAAAGAGCAGCGAACTTGTGCGCCTTTGTGAAGAGCAGCTCGGATGGAAACCGACGACGACATATACGGTGATAAAACGGCTGTCCGGACGCGGTGTTTTGAAGAATGAAAATACTATCGTTTCATCGTTGGTCACAAAAGATGATGTGCAGGCTGCGGAGCTCGATGAATTTGTGGAAAAAACGTTTGAAGGCTCACTGCCCGCCTTTGTCGCGGCGTTCACCCGTCATAAAGACATCTCGCAAAAGGAGATTGACGAGGTACAGCGGATGATCGACCGCTTCAGAGAGGAGAACAGCCATGACTGAATTCTTTCTCGCCATCGTCAACATGGGTATTTCCGCCAGCTTTATCATTCTTCTTGTGGTATTACTCCGTCTTGTTTTCAAAAAAGCGCCCAGATGGATCTTTGTTCTGCTTTGGGGGATCGTGGCGGTGCGTCTTATCTGTCCCATCTCCATCGAAAGTGCGCTTAGCCTGATCCCAAGCGCCGAGACAATAAGTCCGGAGATTATGACGGACGCGGCACCGACAATACATACGGGTATCCCTGCCATTAACAGCACCGTGAACCCTATTATCAGCGAATCTTTTGCACCCGAACCGGGTGCGAGTGCGAACCCACTCCAGATATTAATACCCATTCTTTCGGTTGTGTGGATCGTCGGGTGTGCCACGATGCTCATTTATGCGGCGATCAGCTATATACGGCTAAGAAGAAAAGTGAGCACGGCGGTGCTCCTTAAGAAAAACATCTATGAAAGTGAACTCACAGCGTCGCCTTTCGTGCTTGGTATGATAAAACCAAAAATATACCTTCCCATTCATATGGACGAGAGAGATATTCCTTATGTGATCTCTCATGAGCAGGCTCATATTTTGCGAAAGGACCATTGGTGGAAACCTATTGGCTATATACTGCTGGCTATTCACTGGTTTAATCCTCTGATGTGGCTTGGGTATATCCTGCTTTGCCGGGATATTGAGCTGGCCTGCGACGAGAAGGTCATAAAGGGTATGGAGAAAAAAGAGCGCGCGGACTATTCTCAGGCACTGCTTGCAAGCGCGATCAGTCATCGCACGATTGCTGCCTGCCCGCTGGCGTTTGGCGAAGTCGGTGTAAAAAACAGGGTTAAGTCTGTACTGAACTATAAAAAGCCTGCGTTTTGGATAATTGTTGCGGCGATCATAGCCTGTGCAGTGGTTGCGGTATGTTTTCTGACTAATCCGAAACAAGATAGATTCAGCCTGAGAATCGTGATTCCCCCTGGAAGCGAAGAGGAGTTTGTCTATTCGCACGAGGAAATTTGTGCGACGGGAAACAAAATCATTATATGGTCGGGAGAAGGATTGTCGGATACCGAAGTCATACTAAAGAGCGTAAACGATAAGTCGGAAACCGGATATGTCGCAACGTATCTGACGCCGGGCAGGCCGGTAGAATTTGACGCAGTAAAAGACGAATGGTTCAAAGTCGGCGTAAATATGCAAAATCCCACAGATCAGGAGATCGAAGTCTGTGTAGATGTAGAGAATGTTGAGGTACGTATTTCGGACGAGAGCTCACCGGATAAGGTCACATTTGAAGCGGAGATTCTGGAGATACACGACGGATATTACCTTGTAAAACCGGAACCGACTTGGGCGATCAACAGCGCGGACAGGATTGAGGTGCCTCTGCGGAATATGCACCCATCCCCCGAACCGCTGATCGGAGATGTGATTGAGATTGAGTACAGCGGAGAGATCTTGGAAACATATCCTGCGCGGATAGCAGAAGTCTACAGCATCAGGGTGGTACGAGAGAAAGAAACTCTGTCCCTGAATGATGTTATCATGCTCTCGCAGCAAGGCTATGATCTGACTTGGAGCGATTTTGAGCAGTTCAAGTACATTGAGACGGGCTCCGGCCTATATATCCGCGTTTATGAGATAAACGAGATGTTTGAGCTTTGGATCGGCGGCGGCAGCCCGGACAGCGAACCCATGTATATCTACCTCGCTCTAGCCGGCAACATCGACACCCGCATTGATATTCGCGACGGCGGTGTAACAGACTTTGTTTCCGAGCACAGTGCAGCATCAATCGAAGAATCTGATAGATTTATCAAGGACAGGACTGATCCTTCAAAAGCCGCAGAGGAGTTTCTTGAAAGATATTTCAATGACCTTTGTACAGGCAATACAGACTGGGGCTGGAACAACTCTGACTATTCACAATATGATGGATTGCTCGCGTATTCAGAGCATTATTATAACGACATATGCATCATGAAGCAGTGGGTCAACTTTGTAAGTTATCTCGCCGACAAAGATGATGGGTATAACAGAGAAAGTTCGATGGGACGCTTCAGTTCCCTTGAAGTTAGATCATTCGGGATCCTGGACAGCCTGAGTGACGCAGAATATCATCTGCAAGGCTATTTCAAAACAACCTCATTCGGCACTTTCCTTGAAATGGGAATGAAGCGGCAAAATAATGGAGAATACCAGATCGTGTACGTTGCTTTTCCCGATTGGAAAGAATATAACAATTTTGCTGCGGCCTTTGTGGAGTATATGAATGCACAGGGGATTCAAGATTACAATAAATCCGCATACATTGATCATTTGCGTGGCAGGGAAAATGAGATCAGAGAAGATTGGAAGGCATGGCAAAATGCAGAACGCATCGCCGCACCCTATACAAAGATGCGCTCAGAGATCGAGCTATCCTGGATTGCTGCCAAGCTCAACAGCAATGGCGTCTATCCTGCAGAAAAGACCCAAAACAAAAAGGGTATGGTAAAAGATATCTTCCGCACTGAACGGAAGGATTACCCAGCTGAAAACTGGGTCTTGCTGGAGGTCACCCAGGTGTTCGGTGACAGTATGCCGGAGGGAATGGACTTTGTGGGATATGCCTCGGATATGCTTGAGCACTACGATTCCGAGATCTGTTCCGAAGTTGAGGAATTTGATCCTAACACCTTTTTTGAGAACGAAACGCCGGTAAAGAGCATATGGCGAAAGACGCTCATGACGGAGGGTTCGCTGAGTATGCAGACAGATTCCGTTCACGATGTCTATACCCGGTATTACGTCCACTGTAGCGATGGTGAAGAGGAATATTTGCTTGCCTTCGACTTCCATAACGCTGTGGATTATGGGGTTGACGGGCAGGCATATGACGGATGGCGTCTGATTCAAAGTCTCGATGACTGCGAGCAATGGATGAAAACGCTTCATTTTCCGCATTGAATCGTGATTAAATAATTGTATTAATAAAGGAGAAGCCTATTTGAAAAGATGGACGATACTGCTGTTCACATTCATATGCATGACTTTTTTGACATCATGCAGCCGTGTAACAACAACTACGCAGGTTTTGCTTGACTCCACCAAGATTGAGGTCGTCGCGCCTGATAAGAATGTACAGCTTTCAAAAGAAGATGCGAAAGAGATCAATCGTGTGATTGAGAACGGCAGATGGATAGATGATCTCGGCAAATGCGAATCCGATCTGCAGGTAGTGATTGGGGACAGAAAGCTTTCCTATCACTCCGAATGCGGGACTTTCAATGACTATGAAGGTAAAAAAAGCATGACGGTAAGCAAGAAAATGAAAAGCCAGGTGAATCGGATTTTTGAAAAGTATGGTCAGACTGGACAGGTATTCTGACCGTAACGAGACGATATCTGAACGGTTGACAAAATGTTAAATTCGGTTGCTTGTGCAGTATCGTGCGTAATGATAGGATCCTCTAAAAAAGGAGGAGAGAATATGCTGAACGAAAATATCAGGAGGCTGAGAAAAGCAAAGGGACTCTCGCAGGAAGAGCTTGCGGTCAAGCTGCATGTGGTGCGGCAGACTGTCTCAAAATGGGAGAAGGGTTTATCCGTTCCTGACGCTGAGACGATGATCCATATTGCGGAGGTGCTCGATACATCTGTGAATGTACTGCTGGGTGCGTCTGCTGATGAATCAACGCAGGATACCGCGCTGACAGCGATTGCATCCAAACTGGAACTGCTCAACGAACAATTTGCACGACAGAGCGAAAGGCGCAGGAAGATATGGCGGATCGTGTTCATCGCCATTGCAGTTGTTGCGGCAGGCATGCTTGTTCGGTGTGCGCTTGGCTTCTTTCATCATCAGGCCATGATGGGCGCTCTTGTCGGTCCCAATGCCAGTGAGTCTATTATCGGCGGTGCAGACTGACCCACACAGATCTTTGTGTCGAATATGTCTGTCAATACGGGTATGATCATCTTGACGGTTATTCTTGGGGCAGCAGCTGTTATTGGCATCGTGAAAACGAAGCGCAGATAGGGGAACTTTTTGACCGTAAAAATCGTCTAAATAATAAGAAACCCATTCGGAGGTGTAATATGAAAAGAATACTTGCTGTCATAGTATGCTTAATACTTTGTACTGCAGCTCTGTGCGGCTGCGCACGACCGGCGCAGGAACCGTCAGCGGATGAACCGGGATTAAAGCCCGATACGGATTATAACGGTGTGACTTCTTTGGTTGACAATGCAGGTGCGCAGACGCCGCCCGATCTTAAAGAATGCACTGACTTTGCTGCGGCGCAGCAGTTTGGACTGAAGCTGTTTTCCGAGACGCTTCAAATGGGAAACGAGAATCCCGTAATATCGCCCGCTTCGGCATACCTGTGCCTTGCCATGGTGATGAACGGAGCTGGGAGCGAAACGCTCGCAGAGTTTGAGGAGGTCATGGGTGGTGACCTTGAGACAGTAAACTCCCTTGCATATACACTCTCGAATAAGGTTACAGATATTGATGGAAATACAATTCTTGAAATCGCAAACTCCCTCTGGGCAGATGACAAGCGTGTCTATGTTGAAGAAGATTTTCTAAAGCGTGTCTCAGATTACTATGACGGGGAAATATACTCCGCAGATATGGATTCCAAAGAGGCGCTCGATGCCATCAACAGTTGGGTAAACGAAAAAACAAACGGCCTTATTCCCACACTTCATGAGGATACATATCCCGACGATACAAAGATCGTGCTTTTAAACACTATCTATCTTAAAGCGAAATGGCAAAAACTGTTTGAGGGATATAGCACACGGGACAAGATTTTTACAAAAGCAGACGACAAAGAACTGACAGTTCCCTTCATGCAGATGTATTTTGAAACACAGCAATATATCAATACGGATGGCGCAGAGGGCGTGGTTCTGCCGTATGACGATAATCAGACGGTATTTTTTGCGCTTCGTCCTACGGACGGAAGTACGGCAAGAGATTTTGCAAAAAGCATGGATTCAGAAAGCCTGGACACGTATCTGACCTCTGCAGAAGAAAAAACCGTCAACCTCTCTATGCCGAAATTTAACCTTGCCTACGAATTATACCTGACCGATGCGCTTACGGCAATGGGGCTCGAAAGTGCGTTTGACACCGGTGCGGACTTGTCTGCCATGGGCAGAGGTATTGAAAATCCGCTGCAACTCTCTCACGTATTCCAGAAAGTAAAGATCGAAGTAAACGAGGAAGGAACGGAAGCTGCGGCCGTTACCGAAGCTGTTGCTGCAGATGGTGCAACAGCTGTTATGGAAGATCCCGCGGAACTCCATTTGGACAGCCCTTTCGTATACGGTGTGATGGACACAGAAACCGGCGTGCCGCTCTTTATCGGGCTTTTGGAAGATCCTTCGGCGGAATAACACGATGATTTAAGAGGACACATTGAAGAAACTGATTGCTATATTGGTGTTACTAATTTTTATGATATCTCTGTTCAGCGGCTGTTATCCTGATCCTATGGTTGAGACTGTTGTTTTACCAACGGAAAATATGGAAATCGAGAACCGGGGACGATAAAGGAGGTGTGCGATGAAAAGATTGATCTGCATAATACTCACAGCCCTGCTCTGTATCTCTGTTTGCGGCTGTTCGGAATTACTAAAGGGAGTAGAGACGGATTACCCAGCCACGATCATGGTGGAAGGAGAGGTTTACTTAAAATCCGGATCTCCAATGCCCGCTGAAGTCGATCCGAGCGCTATCATTGGATATACCGATTCATACACGGATACCTTCCCGAAAAAGGATGGAGAAACCAACTTCAATCGTGAGCTTGACATGCCCTATGCACGGGTGGAGGGCGGTATCGCCGTACTTTACGAGAACGAATGGTATCTCTGTACCCCAAGGAACCAGAATGAAAAAGAGCCGGATGAGAGCAATAAGGTTTACGGAACGGCTGTCTTTTATGACGG
>JAFQDR010000173.1 GCA_017415945.1 Oscillospiraceae bacterium | reverse complement strand
TGCCATGAATCTGAAAAAGCTGGCAATTTGGAGTTGGAAGAACTCCTTGCATCGTTTCATTTTCAGCATTTTTGCTCCCTTTTACAGAAATACCCCTGTTTTCGTTTTTTGAAAACAGGGGTTCTTTGACAGTCTGAAACAAAGGCAGCCGCATAATGCGGCTGCCTTTGTTCATATAAAAAAATCTCGTGTACCGAAGTACACGAGATTTTATTTGGCTTGCAATGATTAACCCTTTACGCCGCCGGAGGTCAGACCGGATACCAGATGCTTTTCAATGCCCATGAACATGATAACAACAGGCATAATGGCGAAGATAGATGCTGCAAACAGGTACTGCCATTCGATAATATTGTAGCCGTTGAAGATGTTGATACCAACAGTCAAGGGCTTCAGCGTATCGGTGGAGATCAGACACAGTGCAACGGTGTATTCGTTCCATGCATTGATGAAAATGAAGATCAAGGTGGTAACGATACCGGGAGCAGCTACGGGCAGCAGCACGCGGATCAGTGCCTGTACACGGTTGCAGCCGTCAATGGTTGCAGCCTGTTCCATTTCGGGAGAAATGCTGAGGAAGGTGCCGCGCAGCAGCCAAATGGTAAATGCCTGATTGAATGCGGCATTGATGAAGACCAGACCCAGAATCTTATTGGTCAGACCAAAGATGGACATGATCTTGTAAATACCGATCAGCAGAACAACGGGAGCAAACATCTGAGATACGATGATGAACCCAAGGAAAGCAGTCTGTCCCTTAAACTGCATTCGAGACAAGGCGTATGCAGCAGGGATGCCGCAGAGCATCGCAATAAGAGTGGAGCCACCTGCAACCAGCAGAGAGTTCAGCATATACTGACCCATAGGTGCACGGGACCAAATATCGGCAAAGTTAGACCAGATGGGGTCAACGGGAAGAACCGTGCCATTCATAGAGAAGATTTCCGTACGGCTCTTCAATGCGGTGCAGAACATAACGAAGTAAGGATACAGGATCAGAATGCAGATGTCGATGACCACGAAGTACAGCAGCATCTTCAAAATAACATTCTTGATGGAGACAGGCTTACGCAGAGCAGATTCAGTCATGATCATTGGTCTCCTTTCTTCAATGTGGATACCATGTAGACGCTGGCGCATACCAACAGGATCAGGAAGCCAATGACGGATACGGCAGCGGCTTCGCCCTGACGGCCATTGTAGAAGGCAAGCTTATACAGGTAGGTAACAAGGGTGTCGGTCATGTTTGCGGGGTCGCCCTTGGTGATGGTCCAAACGATGGGGAAAGAGTTGAATACGTAAATAATATTCAGAACAGTGGAAACCGTCAGACTGGGCTTGACCAGAGGAATGGTAATATGGAACAGCTTCTGCCAGTAGTTTGCACCGTCCACGGTAGCAGCCTCGTACAGAGAGGCGTCGATGCTCTGCAAACCGGAAAGAACGGTAAAGCAAACAAAGGGAATGGTAACGAAGATACCACAGGCCATTTCCCAAATAAAGAATGCCGTGGGTGTGGGTGTCCAGTTAATATTGGTGCTGATAATGCCCAGAGTCTTGAGCAGGGTATTCAGTGCGCCGTAGTCAGTGTCGATGATGAACTTCCATACGCTTGCCTGAATGACCAGAGTGGTTGCCCAGGGGAAGACCACGATTGCACGGGCGATCTTACGGCCCTTGAACTGGTTATTCAGCAGCAGTGCCAGAATAAAGCCCAGTACAGTGGAAACTACAACGACCACTACGGTCCATACAATGGTATTGCGGAGAACAACACTGAAAGCGGGGTTATCGATAACACTCAGGAAGTTGTCAATCCCGTTAAAGCCTTTGATTTTACCGGTCTTGGTAACCTGGCTGAATGCCATACGAAATACATAAAAGATGGGAACAATGATGAATGTTGCCATCAAGATGATACTGGGCAGAATCCACAAATAAGGCTCTGCCTTTTGAAGCGTTCTTCTTTTCACGCCGTGACCTCCCTTGATGATTTGTTGTTTGCAGCCACCTTCAAAGCACGCAAGCCAACCGAGCTTTGAAGATAGCTGCTTTGCAAAGAGGGCCGAGCCATAATGACTCGGCCCCTTTTTTTCTTAGTAAGTCAATATGTAATTCAGAAATTACATATTAGCCTGCGATCTGCTGCTGCAGTGCATCCAGCAGTTCCTGAGCGTTGCCGCCCTGCAGAACCTGCTGCTGAACGTTGATAACGCCCTGCTTTACGTCTGCCCATTCTGCCTTAGCGGTGGGGTAGAACTGAGCGGAGCCGACAACGTCGATCCAGGATGCTGCATTGGGATCAGCTTCAGCCATGATCTGGCCGCCGGTGGAGGTAGCGGGCAGGAAGTCTTCCATGATAACCCATTCTGCGTAGGGTTCGTCATCATAGAAAGCGTCGATAACGGTGGTGATAGCTGCCAGTTCTTCTTCGGAACGGCCTTCTTCAGCGAAGCACATGAAGCGGTCCATAACGCCTACGGAGGAGGTTTCCTTGCCTTCGTTTGCGGGCAGAGAAGCGATACCGAAGTTAATGTCGTTGCCGGAGTCGGTAACGTACTTGGAGATCTGGTTGGGGCCGATCATCATAGCCAGCTTGCCTGCTGCGAACAGGTCCTGCAGGTCATAACGAGTTTCGGTAGCGGGGTCGGAGTTGGTCAGACCTGCTGCTACCAGACCGGTGGAGAATTCAACAGCTTCTACGTTTTCAGCGCTGTTCAGAGTCCAGTTGCCGTTTGCGTCAACAAAGCCGCCGCCGTTGGTCCATGCATAGTATGCGAATGCAGCCTGGCCTTCGTCAGTGGTCATGTCGATGCCCCAGGGGTAGATGTCTGCGTCGTAAGCCTTGATAGCTTCGCAAGCTGCCTTCAGTTCTGCCCAAGTGGTGGGAACTTCAACGCCTGCAGCTTCCAGGATGTCAGCATTGTAGTACATTGCGCGAGCGGATGCCAGGTCGGGAACTGCCCAAACGGTGCCGTCAACAACGGACTGTTCCAGGAACTGGGGATAGAATTTAGCGTAGGTTGCTTCGCTTACCCATTCTTCTGCGGGCAGCAGCAGGTCTTCTGCCTGATAGTCAGCGAATACGTCGATGTTCAGCAGGTCGGGAGCTTCGTTGTTAGCCAGACGAGTGTTCACAACGGTGTAGATGTCGTTCCAGGAAACAACGTCAACAACCAGATCGATGCCTTCGTTAGCAGCTTCGAACTTTTCTTCAAAGCCCTTCCACCAGTCAGCGGTCTGGGTGCCGTACTGAGCAGCAATCAGAGTAACGGTGACGCCTTCAGCTTCGCCGGATGCATCTTCGCCGCCGCCACAAGCGACCAGAGAGAAGCACAGAACGAGCGCAAGAATCAGTGCCAAAAATTTCTTCATTTTTGTTTTCTCCTCCTATTGGATTTATTGTTTTTCCCGTCTCCCCGAAAAATCGGTTCGACACTTTCCCCTTTCCATGACGAAACTTACAAAGAATGCAGCCCGTTCACAGAAAGTTCATTACATGTTTGATTCTACACCATTTGGAGTTAGATGTCAACTTTTATAAACGTCTTCAAACCAGATTTGCATTTTTTATAAAACATTCACAAACACAGTGTTGTTTTTTTATTCGAAAAACAGTCTGCCAAAATCCTGTCTTCGATGGAAATCGGGAGTATCCGTGCTCATTGGCATCCAAGAGAGGTAGTGCGGAAATTCCGTTTCGTCCCCGCACTTATAGAAATTCCCCGCCATTTCCCCGCTGGGCTCAAAATCAGGGAAGTAATTGCGGATAAAATCATAGGGAATGCAGAACACGATCCCCCACCCGCCTTCGGTGAAATGGGGCTCGGGGCGGAACAGCTCATTTTTATCCCCTACGATCTGCCGTACTCTGGTGGGGCGGGTGCTGCCAAAGCCCAAATACAGATTCCCCAGAGGATTCCATTCGAAGTTCAAATATCGTGCATCGTCAGGGTCGGGAGCAAGGAAAAACTCCAGACAGCTGTCACGGTACACCTCATCCAGAGGCTCTGTAAGCGTAGCGCGAATGGGAGCTTCCTCTGCCTCCATACGCACCCAAAAAGCCGCGTCATCCCGACAGAGCTTCGCCCATGCACGAACAGGGCATTCTCCCAGCCAGCCCGTATGCCGCAGTTCCACACCGGGCACCGCATCCCAATTGGGTACGGACTGATATAAAATCTTATAGTCATTCATCATGGTTGCACCTCACAGGTATTTGGTATATTCAGTTTATCACGGCACATGGCATATTGACAAGAACCCACAGACCTCTTGCCCTATCCCCTTTCCTATATTATAATTTGATCAGAAGATGAATAAAGGAGGATTTCTATGATACTGGAAATTTGCTGCGGCAGCGCAGACGATGTGATCCGCGCATGGCAGGGTGGCGCAGACCGTGCAGAGCTGAACAACGATTTATTTCACGGTGGACTGACACCAACAGTGGGTGCTCTGCGGGTGGCCAAGCAGAAAACCGACCTCCCCATTATGGCCATGGTACGTCCTCGGGAAGGTGGGTTCTGCTACACGGAAGCGGAGTTTCTCACCGCAGTAGAGGATGCCAAGGTACTTTTGGAAAACGGTGCCGACGGATTGGTGTTCGGCTTTCTGCATGAAGATGGGCGAATCGACAGAGAGCGCACTGCGGTTTTGGCGAAGCTGACTCAGGATGCGGGAAAGGAAACCGTATTCCACCGTGCCATCGATGTGGTTCCCGATTGGAAGGAAGCCTTCGACATTTTGATTGAACTGGGTATCACCCGTGTGCTCACCAGCGGGCAGGAATCTGATGTTCCATGGGGTGCACCCACCATTCGAGAGATGATCGCCTACGCAGACGGGCGCATTCAGGTGCTTCCCGGAGGTGGGATCCGCCTGCGAAATGTGGAGCGTGTCATCCAAGAAACAGGCTGCGATCAGGTGCATATGTCCGCAGGTCAAACCGCACGAGACAGCTCTGCCATGAATAACCGTAATATCCATTTCGGCGGCTGTCTGTATCCTCCCGAGGATGTTTACCGTACCACAAGCACCGAAACCGTGACAAACGTAGCAGCGGTGCTCCACAGCCTGTAACCGAAATTCACTTTCATCCATACCACAAAAAATCCCACGGCGAAAGCCGTGGGATTGATGATATGTAGATGGAAATTACTTCTTTGCCAGAGGCAGCAGATTTCTTTCGCTTGCGGGATCGAACAGGTGGATCTCGTTAGGACGGAAGGTGAAGTTAAAGTCGCTGCCGTATGCGAAGCCGCCGCGGTTGCCTGCAGCCAGATCAACGGTGGGAACGCGAACAACAACGTCCTTACCTGCTGCAGCAACGTGCAGGTGGATTTCGGAGCCCATCATTTCGGAAACGTCTACCTTACCGTGGATAACGTCTTCGCCTTCTGCCTTCAGCAGGATGTGTTCGGGACGGATGCCAACCAGAACATCGGACCAAACGTAGCCCTTCTTAGCCAGACCACTTGCGATTTCATCGCTGACGGGGATCTTTGCGCCGCCGACTTCTACATAGTAGCCGCCCTTCTTGGTGTTCTTCAGCTTGCCTTCAAACAGATTCATCTGAGGCATGCCGATGAAGCCTGCAACGAATACGTTGTTGGGGTGGTCGAATACTTCCTGAGGAGTGCCGATCTGCTGGATCCAGCCGTCCTTCATGATAACGATACGCTCGCCCAAAGTCATAG
>JAFQDR010000023.1 GCA_017415945.1 Oscillospiraceae bacterium | reverse complement strand
GTCGGGATTTGGGCAGCGCCAGATTGATGCGGATATGGCACGGACCGTGGAAGGGTCTGCCGTCCTGCCAGCCAACGCCTACATCCCAGCCTGCGCGGAGCACCTCCTCAATGCCGCGGCCTGTCCGCGCACAGTAGTCGGTGCAGTCAATGAACAGCATATAGGTGCCTTGTGGGCGGCTGAGGCTGACACCCTCGAAGTGGGTGCGGATATACTCACAGGTAAGGTCGATATTTTCCGTAATGACTGCGTTCAGCTCATCTGTCCATTCACGCCCCTCCTCGGAGTAGGCTGCCATAAGAGCGTGCATACTCATCACATTCATGGAATTGTAATGGGAGAGACTGCTTTCCTTGTCCATGCGGTCTTTCAGCCGCTTGCTGCATATAATGTGATAGCTTCCCACCAAGCCCGCCAGACTGAAGGTCTTGGAGGGGGCATACAGGGCGATGGTACGGCTGCGCATATCCTCGGATACGGATTGGGTAGGAATGTGGATGGCTTCGGGGCGGGTGATGTCCGACCAGATCTCGTCGCTGATGACATATATGTCATGCCTGCGGCACAGCTCCGCTACGGCCTCCAGCTCTGAGCGTTCCCATACTCTGCCTGTGGGATTATGAGGGGAGCAGAGGATCATGGCGTGAATGCGGTTGGAAACGATTTTCTCCTCCATGTCCGCCAAGTCCATGCGGTAAATGCCATGCTCGTCGGGGGTCAGCGGGGAATGGACGATGTGGTAGCCGCTGTTGGCGAGGCTGCGGGTAAAGCCTACATAGGTGGGGGAATGGACCAGCACGCTGTCCCCCTTGGCGCACAGCACATTCATTGCGCTGATCACGCCGCCCAGCACGCCGTTTTCGTAGCCGATGTGTTCGGGGAGAATGTAGTCGGCATCCTTGCGGTCACGGTGCCATGCGATGATGGCATTGTTGTATTCTTCGGGCGGGAAGAAATAGCCGAACAGAGGGTGCTTTGCACGCTCGATCATGGCGGCGGGAATGGCGGGACAGGTGGGGAAGCTCATGTCCGCAACCCACATGGGAATGGGGTCAAAGCCCTCCTTGGGCAGGTCGGGAGCGGAGCCTCCAAAGCCCATACCGTCCACGGAGATGGCGTCCTTTCCGCGGCGGTCAATGATGGATGTAAAGTCGTATTTCATGGGAGAAACCTCCGAAATGTTTTCTGTTTGCATTATACCATATTGCTCGGAAAATGTGTAGAAAAATCCTCGATGGGTCAACAAAATGTTGTTATTTTTGAAGCAATTCAACAGATTAAACAAAAAAAGAACGCGTTTTTCGGTGGGGGACAGTTGGATTTGTTTCGAAATTGTTAAATGTGGATAAAAGCACAAAAGCTTATATTACATTTCTGACAATTGATTTTTTTGCGAAAATATTATAAAGTAGGTGCATGTTTTTTGCAAAACTTTTCGGTTTTGCGGAAAGGAGAATTATATGGAACAAAAAAGAGATAGCTTCGGAAGTAGCTTTGGCTTCCTGATGGCTGCAATCGGCTCAGCTGTTGGTCTGGGCAACATTTGGGGTTTCCCCTACAAGATGGGTCGCTCCGGCGGCTTTACCTTCCTGATCGTGTACCTGCTGCTGGGTATTTTTGTAGGCTTCGTCATTATGATGGGCGAGCTTGCTATGGGTCGTAAGACCGGCAAGGGTACCATTGGCGCATACAAGGAATTGAGCAAGAAGTTTAAGTGGGTTGGCTGGCTGGCCGTATTCGCTCCCTTTGTTATTATGAGCTTCTACTCCGTTCTGGGTGCATACTGCCTGGAATACTTGGCACTGAACCTGTCCAACCTTGCATTTGCAGGTGCGGAAGTTAAGGCAGGCGCAGACCTGTTCGTTGCAATGCTCACCAATCCCTTTGGTGCATTGATGTTTACTATGCTGTTCATGGTAATTTGCTACCTCATTAACGTTGGCGGCGTTTCCGGCGGTATTGAAAAGTTCAACTCCGTTGGTATGCCCGCACTGTTTGTGATGCTGGTAATTATCATTGTTCGTTCCGTTACCCTTCCCGGTGCTGCAGAAGGCCTGAAGTTCATGTTCGTTCCCGGCTACGCAGTGGAAGGTGGCTTCATTGAACAGGCGCCCGGTCTGCTGACCGTTCTGGCAACCGCAGGCGGTCAGATGTTCTTCTCCCTGTCTCTGGCGATGGGCGTTATGATCACCTATGGCTCCTACCTGACCAAGGAAGAAAATCTGGTTAAGAACTCTGTTGTGATCGTTATTGCTGACACCATGGTAGCTCTGATGGCAGGTCTGGCTGTTATTCCCGCTGCTGTTGCTACCTACGGCCCTTCCGCTACTCTGAGCGGTCCCAAGCTGCTGTTCATTACCCTGCAGGACGTATTCCAGTCTATGGGTACTGTTGGACCTCTGTTCGGCGTGGTATTCTATCTGCTGGTATTTATTGCTGCGATTTCCTCCGCAATTTCTCTGGTCGAAGTAGTTGTTACCTTCTTCGCTGACCGTGCGGTAGAAAAGGGCAAGACCCCCAACCGTAAGAAGATCGTTACTCTGGTTTGCCTGGCAATCATGGTAGAGGCTGCCATCGTTGCATGGGATGGTCTGGGCGCAAACGGTATGTGGGTTCCCTTCCAGAATTCTCTGGGCATCGTAGGCGAATTCAACGACTGCTGGCTGGACTTCATGGACTGCCTGTCCGAAGGTATTGCAATGCCTCTGGGTGCACTGCTGTTCTCCATTATGGTTGGCTGGGAAATCAAGCCCAAGACTCTGCTGGAAGAACTGCACATCAGCGGTACCGACAAAATCGACGGCTTCTTCACCTTCTGCATCAAGTTCATCGTTCCCGTTGGCATGCTGCTGATTCTGGTTGGCCAGATCGACACCTTCTTCCATCTGGGTATTTTCTAAATCAGAAATCATAAAATCCCACCGTTTTCGCGGTGGGATTTTTCTTTGCCTTGTGATATAATTGAATGAAATGAAAGGGGTGTGCTTATGGAGATTCTGCTGGAAAAGGGCGTGCGCCGTATTGATCCCAAAGCCTTTGGGGATATCCATGAGCCCCTGCGGGTGACCATACTGGAGCCTATGCTCATGCTGCCCAAGGGGCTGTTTGACGGATGTGAGGACGTGACCATCCGTGCCCACGCAGGCAGCTTCGCGGAGTTTTACGCCAAGCAGTACGGACTGAAATTCGAGAGGCTGTAGCATGATGGAACAAACGAAACGACTGACGATCTGCGCTATGATGGCGGCGGTATCCGTGGTGCTGATGCTGCTGGGGGCGGTGCTGCAGCTGGGAACCTACGCTGCGCCTCTGCTGACCGGAATGCTGCTCATTCCCATCGGCAATCGGTACGGGCGAAAATATCAGGTGATGCTGTGGCTTGTGATCGCTGTCCTGTGCTTTATGCTGATTCCCGCTGCGGAGCAGAATATGATGTTTGCCGGGCTGTTCGGATGGTATCCCATTGCGTACCCTGCCTTACAAAAGCTGCCTAAGCTCCTGCGTTTGCCTGTGAAGCTCGTGCTGTTCAACGGCGCAGTGATCGCTATGGAGGCGCTGCTGCTGTGGGTCATTGCACCGGAAGCTATGGAGCCGGGCATGATGCTTGTGCTGCTGGCACTGGGCAATGTCACCTTCCTGCTGTATGACTATCTGATCCCAAAGACAGAACTGATTATACAGCGGATATTGAGAATGAAATAGTTGAATAAGCATGACTCAATCCGCGAGATTTACAAGCTATTATATGAAGCTGTGAGAAATACAGCGTTTTGTTACGCAAAAGTTATTAGGAGGAATGTGGTATATGGCAGAAAAGAAAAAAGTAAACTTAGGGACGATTAAGGACATGGCTCCGAAAGGAATGAAAAAGATCGATACCGAAGCACTTCGCAGTAAGGTTGAAGGCGCAACAGATACACTGAAAACGAAGGCTGTGGAAGCCAAAGATGCTGCTATTGCCGTGAAGGATGATATTACCGATAAGCTGACCGAGTTGGATCGCATGCTGCAGGACTCCGTAACTGAATACAACGATTCCTACACCCTAATGAATGATGCAGGTGTTCAGCTGTTTGTGGAAAGAACGCGTGCTCTCGACATGGTTTCCTTTGTGGAGAAAATTGTAAACAGCATTGCGAATAAGCCCAAATCGTTTGAAACAGACTTCGACGAAATCAATGTAAACAGAAAGAAGTTTGTGGAATCCTGTGAATTTGCTGAGCAGGAACTTCATGAGGCGAGAATGGCCGCTACCGGTGCGGGTGCGGGCGTTGCAGCAGGTGCATCTGTTGCATTTATGGCACCCACCGCAGCAATGTGGATTGCTACTACCTTCGGTACTGCATCGACCGGTACTGCAATTTCCACCCTTTCCGGTGCGGCAGCAACAAATGCTGCATTGGCATGGCTCGGTGGCGGTGCTCTGACTGCAGGCGGCGGTGGCGTTGCAGCTGGACATGCTCTTCTTGCATTGGCAGGCCCTATTGGATGGACGATTTCCGGTGCGGCTCTGCTTTCTTCCATTCTGATTTTCTCAACCAAAAAAGCGAAGCTGAACAAGCAGAAAAATGAAGAAATTCAAGTAGTGAAAGAGAACACCGAACTTATTCGTGAAATGCATGCAAGAATCAATGCGATTCTGGAGGAAACAGGCCGCATTCGTACAGGTCTGGGTGATATGTTGGACAAGGTGCTCCCCCTATATGGAGCAGACTACACATCTTTGAATACAGAGCAAAAGCATCTGTTGGGAGCGTTGGTGAACAACACAAAGGCATTGTCCGCAATGTTCGGAAAGAATATTACAGAGGAAGAAGCATGAACGAAGCAATCAACGCATATTTAGCAAATCTGGCAATCGAAGAGCTGATGCAGTCAAAATGGGGAGATAAGCTGAAGCAGGCTATAGCCCTCTTTGAATCTGCACAGGAACACCTGTATGCTCTTGCTGATAAAAAGGATGAGGCGGAAATGACACAGGTTAAGGCCGCAACAGTATTGGTGGTTTCTGTGTTGACCAAGGTCAGCAAAGGCAAATCTCCTACGCAGTTCACTGCTGATGACTGGAAGTCTGTAGTAAGTGACGTTTCCGAATATGCAATCCTTCAGGATGATCAAAAATACAGCGAGTTTGTGTTCTTCATGTATGAGAAATACATCCGTTTTTATGGGCAGCAGATCAGCATCTATGCATCGGATGAGACTGTGAATTCTATACTTTCTTTGGCGGATGAACTGAAGAAAAAGGCGAAGGCACTGAACGACGGAGAACTGTCCGAAGTAGCTTACATAGAAGATTGTATGTGGATTTCTCTTGAAGCCATTGTGAAGCTTCTCGCTTCAACTGCAATGCGATTGGGAGATAGTGAATACACGCGATTTGCAGAAGCTCTTGCAATGTTTGCATTTGAATACGGACGCCTCAGACTGTTCCAACAGGAGCAGGAACTGTTGGATATGTATCTGGTGTCTCAGTATGCACTGGATAAACAGTTGCAAGACAAGTACGAAGCGTATGTTGCGGAGTTGAAGAAACAGTCGGAACAGTTTATGTGTTTGATTGACAATGCATTTGCACCCGATTTCAGAGATGCCTTTTTGAATTCTATTATACTGGCAGAGGCGGCCGGTGTGTCCGGAGATGAAATTCTCGCTACAGATGAAGATATTGATGATTTCTTTATGAATTGAAAATCACCCCCGAGACTTCCGGTGTGAGAAGCTTGGGGGGTGTAATTTATTATCTCTTTTTATACATTACCAATTCGGGGTTCTCACCATTTTCCTCGTAGGTGCATACCAACAGGAAGTCCATGTTTGCCGCAATGCCGAAGCATCTGCTGCCGCCAAACAGACAGGGCAGCTGATTTCCCAAATAGGAGGCGTTGTCGTCCAAAAATCGAACCGATTCGCCGTTGGGCAGGGGATAGGTGAGGTTGATGAAGCTGCCCGACAGTACATTTAAGCCATCCACCTTGGGCATACCGTCAATTTGCAGGCCGTTAAACTCGTCCATGAGCTGCTGCTTAAAGGCTTCCAGCATTTCCTCGCCGCCGATCTTCGCATACTTTTCCCACACGTCCAGGGTAAACGAACCGTCGTGATAGCACCATTTGCAAAAATCCTCGTTAAAGCTGCCGCCCAGTTCCTTGCTTGTGGTGGAGTCGTCCAAGATCATGCCGCAGCAGTGGCAAATCATCTCTCTTGGGGAGCCCAACAGTGTGTTGATGGACACATCAAACAGCTTGGACAGCAGCTTCAGCGTGTCCGTGTTGGGGACAGTGTCGCCGTTTTCCCAACGGGACACCGCCTGTCTGGTCACGTGAACCTTGGCCGCCAGCTCGTCTTGAGAGAGTCCCATTTTTGTCCGCAGCTCGTAAAAGATGTTTTTGTTTTCCATGTTCTTCACCTCGGCTCCATCATAGCATTGGCAGCGCCGATACACAAGCAACCTGCTGTTGCCGGGGAAATTACTTCTTGAAATTGAGCCACAGAATGCCGCCGCGGTTTTCGAAATGAGAAAGGGTGTATTCCTCCACGCAGCTGTCCAGACACAGGGGCTTGCCTTTGCCGCCTATTACAGGGTCGATCACCAAGCTCAACTCATCGATGACACCTGCGCGCTGGAAGGCACCGTTCAAGGTGCTGCCACCTTCCAAAAGCAGAGTGCTGATGCCGATGATGTTTTTCAGCTTGAACAGTGCGAGGGGGACATCAAGCTCCGTTTCTCCCGCAAAGATGTAGGGAATCTTCATGGCCTGCAAATACCCGAGATAGCGGGGATCGGCCTGCTCCGTCAGCACCTCGATGATCTGCGCCTTGTCATAGCCGGGATCACCGTCGGGGTCTATGATGCGGTTGGACTGCCAGCCCAGACGGCCGTGGGGATCAAAGGCTACGGCGTAGAAGCCCGTCATGTTATCAACCATGAAATCCATGCGGTGCTGTACAGGCGGATATTGGCTCAAGTCGGGGAACCAACCGCCGCTGAAGCTTCCCTCCATGGTGATGCGCCCGCAGGCGTAGCCATCTGCCTTGTACTTACGGTTGATGTCGTAGTAGACCTCTGCGGCGGAGCTGTGAGTGGTGCGGGTCAAATGCTCTCCTGTGACCTTACCGTCGAGAGAAACAGTCATGTGGCAGATTATATAGGGTCTGTTCATAATTATGCTCCTTTTTCGGTAATGCTTGCTGCCAGTATATATCCACCAAGGCGTTTTGCCAAGGCCAAGTGATAAAAAAAGGACATCCTTTTGGGGAAAGAAAAACCACTGCCTCTGTTGAAAGCAGTGGTTTTCTCATATTGATGGTGAAGCGTGCCGTGAGAGATAAACTCGGTGACCGAGCGGTCAAGTGCGTTTCAGCACTGTTGTCGGTAACGAATTGTCTGCGGCGACCATAGGCTACAATAAACCAGATCAAAGCCCAACGATGTGGGTTTGATTTGAAAAGGAGGAGCGACGGAGTGAATGAGCGATGGCTTTTTAATAAAAAAGTCGTCGCGAACGATACAAAGTCCGCGACGACGTGGTGGAGGTGACGGGAATTGAACCCGTGTCCGAAAGCGCTTTAACAGAAACTTCTCCGGGCGCAGTCGGTCATTTACATTCCCTCATCCTGCCGCAGGCCGACAAGCTGCAGGATTCAGTAGCTTCATTATGCGTGGCACGGGCAAAGCTTACCGTACGCACGTTCACCACTCATCGACGCCGCAGCCGATCCCGTGGTCCTGATCGGGGCGACGCTGGCTAATTAAGCAGCCAGGAGAACAGTCTTGTTGTTGTTCTTTAATTTATAAAAGTACCCATTTTAAGGATGTTAGGCGCATCCGCCCGCTATTCCTGCCTCCACACCCCCGTCGAAACCGGAACACCCCCTTGCGATGTCGCAAACTCCATATCCCTCGCGCCGATTTCCCGTCGGGAAATCAGCTCTCGTCCATTCCGTTGCTCCATCTTGTTTCGCATCACGTCTTTTTTTCATTCCAATTCGCAGAGGCGAATTGGTTTGTGGATTGAAAGACGTGCTGCGAGAGTGGGTGCGGCGGTTGAGCTGAGCGTGTGGAGTGCTTATGGTGTTTTCCGTATTCCCTCCCGCGGTGAGGCGGGAGGGAGGTGGTTACAAGAACTTTTCGAATCAGGCCCACGATGCTTGAACCTGTTCCTCTGTATCATTATATCCGATTTCGTTCGGATATGCATGACAAAATTGTGAATTGAGAGGGAAATCCCTCCACCGCTTCCGCGGTCCCCCTCCCTTTAGGCAAGGGAGGCTAAAAGGTGCTTGGATTACATCTTTTCGGGTTCGGGATATTCTACGCCAAAGGTGTCTACGGTGACGGACTTCATCTTCTGCTCCTGACGGGGCTTGTCGTTGAAGTCGCGGCGGGTGCGTGCAATACGATCCACAACGTCCATGCCTTCCAGAACACGGCCGAAGGATGCGTACTGACCGTCCAGATGGGGGGCATCCTCGTGCATGATGAAG
>JAFQDR010000172.1 GCA_017415945.1 Oscillospiraceae bacterium | reverse complement strand
TTGCACTATGTGAAAAACGGACGCAACAGTAGATACAAACGGGATATCTCGCAATAGGCCTTCATCACACAGAGAATCTATTCCAATTTCCAAGAATTCACCGGCAATTCCACTCGCCTCGACTCCAATAGACTTAACCAAAGATGCCACAAGAGATTTCTTCATACAATCCTCCTTGAATATATTATATCATCACTCACGTAAGGGGTACATATCCCCACGATCTACCCACACGCACCTTTTCAAGCTTCCCTTCATCGGTTAGCTTCGCAAGGATGCGATTGGCCGTCGCAGCAGACACACCAAACATCACTCTAACATCTGCATTGGTAATCACATCGTTCTTTCTCAAGAATCGTTCGATCTTATACCAACGCAGTTCATCGGTTGTCATTTTTTCTGTAGCACCTGTATCTATTGCGTCCAGTAATGCCTCTTTGATGGCAGACAGCATAAACTCAATAAACACGGTAGATTCACCCTCAAAGTTCGATTGATTGATGGCAGCATAGTATTCATCCTGTCGATCATGAATCATAGATTCAACCGTCAGCCACGCAAATAACGGTTTCCATTGAGTCAGCAGGAGTGTATGCCAAAGACGCCCAACGCGACCATTGCCATCCGAAAAGGGATGAATCATTTCCAGTTCATAGTGGAACACACAGCTTTTGATCAGCATGTGATAGTCGCTGTCTCTCACCCAATCCAACAGATCCATTGTCAGACCAGGCACGTATGCAGGCAGCGCACCAAAGTGCAGAATGTTGCCCTGCTTGTCCACTACGCCAACGGGACGAGAACGGAAGCATCCGGACTCTTCTACCAACCCTCTGGTCATCACACCGTGAGCATCCAACAATGCATCTATAGAATAGGGATCCAGTGAATCCATCATGTCATAAATCTCATAGGCATTTTTGACCTCAGCAATATCTTTCGGAGGTGCAAGCACACGCTTACCGTCCAAAACCGCTGTCACTTGATCCAAGCTCAAAGTATTCTGTTCAATTGCCAAAGAGGAATATATGGCACGGATACGGTTGGTTCGGCGCAGTGTCGGGTTTGTTGTCAAACCGGATGTGGCACTCATCTGCCCAATCAGCTCAGCAATTTCCGCAATCTTATCAAGAATCGAATTTGTAATTTCAAACGGTGGTTTCTTGTTTCGCATAGAGCATCGCCTCACTCTTATATAATAACAATTCATCGCTCATTTATCAACTAAAAATGATTGACGAAATGAGCGATGAAACAATATAAGCCGACCCATGGTTTCATACCACAAATCGGCTTATCATAATTTGAGCGGTGGAATTATCGTACAAACCACCTCCACCACTCCCACGCAGGTTCGCATCCCTTACCTCGCCTGTTGGCGAGACCACCGTACATTCATACAATGAGGGCCATTCCTCCACAGCGTTGCATTCGTTATACAATCGCATCAAAAAACACTGCATCACCTGTGTAATGCAGTGTTTCGCTTTTTATTCGCCTACAGCCTTATTGGTCAGCATGGTCTTGATCATCTTCAGCATGGAGGGTTTTGCCATTTGGGCTGCCTCCTCACCCATGATCATCACGGCTCTGCTGCCTTTGTTCGCAGCATCCCATTGGGGCAAGCCCTTGCCGTTGGGGTCACCGCTCTTTGCAAAGCCGCAGAGATATTCCACCATTTCATCGCTCAAAGCATAGTCCTTTTCCGTCATGGGACGCCAGCAGTTTTCCAGTGTGCCAAACCAGTACCACAGGTCGGAGGAGTGCCACGCACCGTTATCGTCCCCGGGCAGCTGACGGTTAAAGTACCACGCATAGGAAGGGATGCTCTGGGCCTCACACCACTTGCGTGCCATGCTCTGCATAATGGGGGGCATCATATCCTCGGAGGTCGTACCTGCCATATAGGGAATCTGCTTTTGCTTTCCCGCTTTCAGGAGTTCGACCCCTCCGCCTACCACAAAGCGACCGTCAATGCAGGGGAAGCATCCGCCACCCTTGACCTGCTTCTTGGTTTCCTCCCAGACTGCAAACAGCCGTTCGGGACTGATGGCGCGGAACTGCTCCAATGTCTCGCAGCCTGCATTCTTCATAGCAGCCTGCCAAAATGCGTAGCTTTTTTCCGCAGGTGCGGCACTGAGCATCTTACTGACACCGCCGCCACTGGACATAACCGCCTTGTGGAACAGTCCATCCGTCAAAGGACTCAGCACATGCTGCTGCACACTCATCGCCCCCGCGCTCTGGCCCATAATAGTCACATTATCGGGATCGCCGCCGAATGCGGAAATGTTGTCCTGTACCCACTGCATAGCCGTCATCTGGTCATACAGACCATAGTTGCCTGTAAAGCCCGCTTCCTCCTTCAGCTGAGGCAGGCAAACGAATCCCATAGGCCCAAGTCGGTAATTGATAGTTACCCCGATCACACCGTGAGCAGGCCATACAGGCCCGTCGAAGTGTTTTTCATGACCGCAGCCTCCGGTGAAGCCACCGCCGTGAATGTACAGCAGTACAGGCAGCTTGTCACCTGCCTTTGCGGCTTTGGGAACAAAGACATTGAGGAACAGACAGTCCTCGCTGTAATCATAATGCTCGCCCTTGCGGAACTCATTGTAGTAGAAGATCTTCTTCAGATTCTCCTCCTCATTGTAGAACGCACGGGGCTGATAGGAGCAGCTGCCGTATTGGGTGGCATCGTACACGCCCTCCCAACGGGTCACCTGCTTGGGATACTCCCAGCGGCCTGCGGTGGCATAGCGGATGCCCTTAAACGCAAGTGTTTCGGGCACACGCCCCTCGCACCCACGCACAGGGCCGCAGGGAGTGTTAATGATATATTCCATTGATGTTCTCCTTATTACAGGCCAAAGATCCGCTCCGCATTTTTACGGCAGATCTTTTCGTAAGCCTCACAGCTGAGTTTTCCCGCAGCCACCTGCTCATCCAGCCATGCGCCCAAAGGGAATACCATATCGGTATTGACCATATCCGTTGCGAAGAACAGTCGATCGGCATAGGCTTCCAAAAACGCAAGTCCGAACGCAGGGTCACGCATGATGGCGCAGCTGCCGCTGTTGGCGCTCAGATCCCCATAGAGATTGGGGTATTTTTCAAACAGCTCCGGCACACGACCGCCTGCCTTCACAGGCCCCTCACCCCAGCTGTTGCGGCCTTCCCGATCCTTGGGGGCATCTCCGCTCATTTCAATCCAGAAGGTTTGACTGTGGCCGAGGATTTTCAACTTCGGGTAATTTTTGAGCACCTGCTCCAACAAAGGAAGTCCGGGCTCATCCACCACACCATAACTATACCCTGCTTCGGGGCTCATGTGAATGGTCACAGGCATATCCAGCTGCTCTGCCGCCGCAAACAGTGCCTGCAGGAAGGGATCGTCCAATCGGCGGTTCACCGTCAGCTCACCCACACCGATTGCCCCCTGCTCCTTATAATGCTTCAGTCGGTCATACACGGTTTCGGGATGATCGGGCTTCAGCGCACACATCCAGCGGTAGCGTTCGGGATACTTGTCGCAGATCTTCTTGTTCGCCTTGTTGGTGCCGAATGGCAGACCTTTTTCTGCGCTCGACATCAGCACGCCCTTTTCGATCCCCAGCTCGTCCAAATGGGCAAGCATGGATTTCCCGCTTGCCAAATTCATCTTCCCGATTTTGGGCAGCTGAAAGGGGGTCAGGTGCAGATGTAAGTCAATTTTCTTCATAGGAATCACTGTTCCGCAGCAGCGCGCTTTGCATCCATTGCTGCATACATTTCGTCGGTCTTCGCCTTGTCAAGATTGAAGATCAGGCCGATGCCCACCAGAATCAGTGCGTAGCACAAGGTGGGGATCACATTGCACAGGTAGTAAATACCCTTGACAGCTTCTGCGGTCTGTACAATATTTTCACCGGAAACATAGCCAACGAAGCTCAGACCCCAAGCAATGCCGGTGGATGCAACGGTGGAACCAATCTTACGGCTGAAGGTATACAGGCTGTACATACTGCCGTCAGAGCGGACACCGGTCTTCCATTCACTGTAATCCAGACAGTCGGAAACCAGCGCCCAGATCAACATAGTAAATGCGGTCTGACCGATGAGAGTCAGAATGTTCAGGGCGGTATAAACGTAAACGTTTTCAATGTAGAAGAAGATACGGACAACGCTGGCAGCCAGAGAGAACGCAGCGGTAAACAGGATCACCTTGCGCTTGCCGAACTTGTCTACCATCTTGGGGATCAGAGGGAATACCACGATCATGAAGGGAATGGATGCTACGGTAGAGATCATGATCATGTCGGTGTTGTGATAAACTTCTTTGTAAATGTAGCTGTAGGTCTGGCTGGAGCCGGTGATCGTCAGCATGGAGCCGATGGTAGCGATCATAACACCAATCAGAGGACGGTTCTGCAGCGCAGCCTTAATGACCTTCTTGTATTCGAACTTTTCGCCTTCGTCCTTTTCTTCTTCACGAACGCGTTCCTTGGTCAGACCGCACAGAGCCAGATAGCTGGCAATGGACAGAATACCGAATACAACAGCCAGAATGGTAAAGTTCTGAGGAATGATGTTTTCGTTTGCGTCAAAGCAGAACACAGGCACAGCCCCCAGAGCAACCGCACCTACCAGACCGCCGCCGATGGAACGGGCGCGGGACAGCTTAGAGCGTTCCAGAGGGTCAACGGTAACAACGTTTGCCATAGCACCGAAGGGCATGGAGGTACCGGTGTAGCTCATGCCAAAGAATACATAAGCGAATGCCACGTATGCGTGGAGCACAACGCCTTCAAAGGGAACCTTGGTAAAGCACAGAATGCCGCTCATAGCCAGAGGGATCATGAACAGCTTGATCCAAGGTGTAAACTTGTCCTTACCCTTACCCAGATGCCAGCGGTCGGGGAAGGTACCGATGATGGGGTCGTTAATTGCGTCCCAGAGACGTGCAACCAAGAACAGACCTGCCATCCAAGCTGCATCAATGCCCAGCGCATAAGTGCAGAAGGTCAGGAAATATGCGTCTACAAACAGGTTTACGAAGCTGCCGGCCATGTCGCCCAGAACATAACCAACCTGGTCCTTTACGCCGAAAGGACGTACGGATTTATCGATTCTTGCCATTGAGAATTCCTCCCATTTCTTTCTTGCGGATACTCTCCGCGATTCTATCTCAATGATACAAAACAATTTCCGCAAAGTGAATTGCGATAACTGCACCAAACATTGCACATCTCGCAAACCTGTGCTACACTTCCCTTAGGCGGTGATTATATGAAATTGAGCGAATTGAAACGTCTCAGCGCAGGCCTGCCCGATTTGACAGGAAAAGCCCTGCAGCAGTGGCTATCGGAGCAGGTGGCGCTTCTGGACATGGATCCTTCGGCCATTTATCAAGAACTGGAAATGAGTTCGGAGCACGTGGACACCCATCGAGATACCAGCTGGTCCAACGCACACATGAATCTGCACAGCCATTCTTTTTATGAGCTGCTGTACTGCTGCAATGACTGCGGTGCGGAATATTTGGTAGGCTCGGAGCGATACCGCCTGCAGTCGGGAGACATTATCTTTGTGCCTCCCGGTGTCAGCCATCGCCCTCTGCTGCCGGAGGAGATGACCGTGCCTTACGAGCGATATGTCATCTGGATCAGTCCCAAATTTATGGAGGGTTTCCGTTCCCTGTATCATTCTCCCTTCTCAGATGCCAACAGCCGATTTGCAATGGTACGTACCAACGGCACAAAATGGGAGTTTCTGAGAGAGCGCTTTGCAGAGGGTGTCCGGGAATCGGAACACCGGGCAGACGGCTGGGAGGCTGCTGTTATCGGCAATACCATGGTGCTATTGGCTAACCTGAAACGTGCCGCCGACGATCGCAGCGCCCCCATACTGCAAGCCGAAACGCCCCAGCTGCTGGATATGCTGATGGCACACATCGAGCAAAATTACACAGATTCCATCACCCTGACCGATCTCGCAAAGGGATTTTATGTCAGCAGCAGCACGATCAGCCATCTGTTTAAGCAGAAGCTGGGAATCAGCTTTTATCGATATGTAACCCAGCGCAGACTGATTGCAGCCAAAACGTTGATCGAGTCGGGCACCCCCTTGGAGGAAACCGCAATCAGATCCGGCTTCGGCGACTATACGAGCTTTTACCGTGCATTCAAAAAGGAGTTCGGTATTTCTCCAAAGCAGTACCGTTCCCATTTCTGTGGGAAAACATAAACTCCTCCTTATGATTCTATCGCTCAAGCAAAAAGCAGACACTCACTGTTGGGTGTCTGCTTTTATGGCATCATTATGAATTTCTAATGTTAGATTCCCCCGCTCCCTCGGGGGTTCGAATCCCTTCCATCGCACCCCGTTGGCTAATCTACACAACTGTGATACACGACCGGTCAATGCAACGCACTATCCCCCCGCGTTGCATTCGTTATACAATCGCATCAAAAAACACTGCATCACCTTCGTACGGTAAGCTGTCGTAATCTCCTTCTTATCCTTCGTAGGATTGATCCCCAAAATCGTCCAGTCCATAATCCTCATTCTCTCTGAAGGCATTGGTATCTTTGAATAACTCAAGAATACCACACTCTGCCGTTAAAGTGTAGTCGTTTCCACCCTCCATTGGCAAATTCCAAAAAAATTAAATTAGACTGAAACAAACAGACGTTCCTACGGCAGTATAGCCTCCTTTGACTTAACAAGAGATTGATTTGTTCCTGCTTTTTGCAAATTAGCTGCTGATATTGCTTAAACCTTATTAATACTCTTCATTGCTGTACTATACAGCTTGGTGTAAGCCGGTAGCTTTCAAAAAAAAGCGGAGTAAACTTCACAGTCTCCTCCGCTTTTTATGGTTTATCTTATCCATATAAATCATTGCTGAACATTATGTTCAACACAGATATTCTTCCGCCATGTGAACAGCCATAGCTCCATCTGCTACAGCAGTGACCACCTGCCTAAGCAGCTTGGTTCTCACATCCCCCACAGCATATACACCGGGGATATTGGTTTCGGTGTTTTCCCCTGCAACAATATAACCGTCCTTATCCAGTTCAATTTGACCCACCACAAGCTCCGTAGCGGGATTTCTGCCTACACTGACGAATACTCCATCCACCGCACATACCGTTTCCTCACCGGTGTGTACATCCTTCAGCCGAACTCCGGTAAGCTTACCATCATGCAGCAGTTCTGTCACCACATTGTTCCAGCGGAATTCTACATTCTCAGCCTTCATCAAAGGTTCATGGTAGATTTTCGTCGCCCGAAGACTGTCCCTACGGTGAACAATAATAACCTTCTCCGCAATGCGGCTTAAAAGCAGCGCATCTGCCGCTGCCGTGTTGCCGCCCCCTACAACTACCACAGTCTTTCCTTTGTAGAACATACCGTCGCAGGACGCACAATAGGCAACGCCTCGGCCAACCAGATTCTTTTCATGGGATACGCCCAATTCTCTGGGATTCGCCCCCGTCGCCAATACGATTGTTTTTCCATAGAAGGTTCCTTCGCTGGTTTCCACAGTCTTCGGTTTGCCTTTCAACTCCACGCTGCGAACTTCCGCATTCTTTGTCTTTGCACCGAACCGTTCTGCTTGCCGCTGCATCTGTTCTGCCAGCTCCCAGCCGCTGATACCATCCACAAAGCCCAGATAGTTGTCGATCTGATGGGTCAGCGCCATCTGTCCACCTGCAGAAAGCTTTTCAATTACCAGCGTATCAAGCCCTGCTCTTGCTGCATACAGTGCTGCCGTGTATCCACCGGGACCACCGCCGATGATGATCATATCGTAAACGTGACTTTTCACTTCCTTTTTCTGTTTGGGGAGAATTTCGTAAAGGAACTCCTCAATAACCGCTTTGGATTCGGGCGCTACAATGGAATCAACGGGATTCCCGTTCACATACAGTCTGAGTGTGGGAATCAGCTCAATCTGCAGTTCCTGCCATAGGCTGTCGTCCTCGTCTATGTCAAGCTTCACAACTTCCAGTGTGCCTGCATACTGCTCAGCGATCTGTTCGTATGCCGGATTGATTTTTCGGCAGTGCGGACACCAAGGTGCCCAGAAATCTACCAAAAAGGTCTTCTTATTCTCAATCATTTCCTTGAGTTTCTTTGAATTTATATTGATAGCTGCCATTACGCCAGCCCCTTTCATTAATCATTTCATTTATTTAGTTATAGTATATCTGAAGCAGAGCTTCTTTTCTGTGATGATATCACAAAATCCCCATACCGGTCAATTTTTATACAACCGAAAATCAACTCAGCGCTCATTAGTTTTTCACAGACATAAGGATGGAAATTGACACGGTATGCTCCGCCACTGGCACCGTAAATAAAATAAGTGGCATATTAATTTCAGTATGATCTTACCAAAAAACTATTCACACTGTACTGATAGAAGCCTTTATGTGATGTCATCACGGAAATCAAGTATATTTATGTTATAATTAAACAACAAACACAAGGAGGAATTTGTATGGCGGTTATCCGGAAGAAAAAAAGGGCTTTTGTTGCAGAGAAGGACTGCGTTGCGTGTGGATGTTGTATGAAAGTCTGTCCGATAGATGCCATAGCAGTATATCGCGGCCTGTATGCCCGGGTCAATGCATCCAAATGCGTTGGTTGCGGCAAATGCATGAAGGAATGTCCGGCATCTGTGATTGAGATTCGAGAGGTGATCGTATGAAGAAGAAATGGTATGACTATCTCTGGATCGTATCGCTGACTTATCTGGTACTGGGCTTCTTTAACATCCTGTTTGCGTGGCTTGGGCTGTTTTGTTTCTTCATTCCGCTGATCATCTCCATTGCAAAAGGCACCAAAGGTTACTGCAACCGCTACTGCGGACGCGGACAGTTATTCAGCCTGCTAGGCGGCAGATTCGGTCTTTCCCGCAAAAAGGATA
>JAFQDR010000171.1 GCA_017415945.1 Oscillospiraceae bacterium | reverse complement strand
ATCACCCAGCACATCGGCGCTTACACCGTCAATCTCGACGGCAGGCAGATCACCTTCCTCGACACCCCCGGCCATGAGGCATTCACCTCCATGCGTCTGCGCGGCGCAATGGCCACCGATATCGCTATCCTGGTTGTCGCAGCGGACGACGGCGTAATGCCCCAGACCGTAGAAGCCATCAGCAATGCCAAGGCAGCAGGCGTACAGACCATCGTTGCCATCAACAAGATCGATAAGCCCACCGCCAACATCGAGCGCATCAAGCAGCAGCTGACCGAATATGAACTGGTCAGCGAAGAATGGGGCGGCGATACCATCATCGTTCCCATTTCCGCAAAGACCGGTATGGGCATTGACGACCTGCTGGAAAACGTTGTTCTGCTGGCAGAAATGCAGGAACTGAAGGCAAACCCCAACCGTGCCGCAAAGGGCGCAGTTATCGAAGCTCGTCTGGACCGCGGCCGTGGTCCCGTTATGACCGTTCTGGTACAGAACGGTACCCTGAAGAAGGGCGACATCATCATCGCAGGCACCGCTGTCGGCCGTGTTCGTGTGATGATCAACGACAAGGGCGAACGCATTATGGAAGCAGGTCCCTCCGTTCCCGTTGAAATCGACGGTCTCAGCGAGGTTCCCGCAGCAGGCGATGTCTTCAACGCAGTTTCCGACGAACGTATGGCTCGTGAGCTGGTGGAAGAACGCAAGCAGCAGAAGAAGGAAGCGCTGTTCGGTGCGGCAAGAAAGGTATCTCTGGATGACCTGTTCAGCCGTATTCAGGAAGGTGAGCTGAAGGACTTCAACATCATCGTAAAGGCAGACGTACAGGGCTCTGCGGAGGCAGTTAAGAACTCTCTGGAAAAGCTGACCAACGAAGAAGTTCGCGTGAAGGTCATTCACGCAGCACCCGGTGCTATCAACGAATCCGACGTTATGCTGGCAGCGACCAGCGGTGCGCTGATCGTTGGCTTTAACGTACGTCCCGACAACGCTGCTCGTGACTCCGCTGTTCGTGCAGGTGTTGAAATGCGTATGTACTCCGTCATTTACGACTGCATCAACGAAGTGGAAACCGCTATGAAGGGCATGCTTGCTCCCAAGTTCGAGGAAGCAGTTATCGGTCGAGTAGAAGTACGCCAGACCTTCAAGGTTTCCAAGGTTGGCACCATTATCGGCGGCTATGTTACCGACGGTAAGATCGAGCGCAACAGCAAGGTTCGCGTCATCCGTGACCGCATCGTTATTTACGATGGCGAGCTGGCATCTCTGCGCCGCTTCAAGGACGACGTGAAGGAAGTCAAGGAAGGCTACGAATGTGGTCTGCAGATCGAAAAGTACAACGATGTAAGAGAAGGGGACGAACTGGAAATCTACGTGATGCGCCAGATCATGCCCTAACCGAAACGAAAGGAACCATAATTTATGGCATCTGCAAGAATCGGAAGAATCAATGACGATATCCAGCGTATTTTGTCTGACCGTCTCCGTCAGGTGAAGGATCCCCGTGTCAGCGGACAGGGGATGATCACCATCACCCGTGTGGATACTACCGGCGACCTGCGCTATGCAAAGGTTTGGCTGAGTGTATACGGTCTGAAGGACGAAAAGGAATTTAAAAAGGGACTCAAGAGCGCATCCGGCTGGCTGAGACGTGAGCTGGGCTCTACCCTGAAGCTGGTTTACACCCCTGAGCTGGTATTCGAAGTGGACCACTCCATCGAATACGGCGCAAAGATCAGCGGTATTCTGGACAATCTGAACATTCCCGAGCTGCCCGAGGAAGACACGGAGGATTGGGAATGAACGCAAAGACTGTGGCGGAATACCTGCGGGAGCACGATAAGTTCCTGCTGGTCACCCATGCCCGCCCCGACGGGGATACTCTCGGCAGTGCGGGTGCCCTGTGCAGCGCACTGCGCCGCGCGGGCAAGCAGGCATACCTGCTGAAAAATGAAGAAGCCACAGAGAAATACCTGCCCTTTGTGGGCGGGTATTTCGCGCCTGTGGATGATACTTATGAGACTGTCATTGCGGTTGACACCGCGGATGTGACCATGTTCCCCAAGGCATTCAGCGGCAAGGTGGATCTGTGCATCGACCATCACGGTTCCAATAGCTTCTATGCGGAGCGTACCTTGGTGGAGCCTCACACTGCTGCCTGCGGGGAAGTGATGCTGCGGGTCATTGAGGAACTGTGCGGTGACGTAAGCAAGGAGGAAGCAAACCTGCTGTACATTGCCGTTTCCACGGATACAGGGTGCTTCCAATACATGAACACCACTGCCGATACCCTCCGCGCGGCGGCAAAACTGGTGGATTATGGAGCGGAAAACGGAAAATTGAATGTCCTGTTTTTCCGTTCCGTTGCCAAAGAACGTATTATGCTGGAAAGCATGGTCTATAATCGGATGCAGTTCCATCGTGACGGGCAGATTGCAATTGCCTTGATTACCAAGGAGATGATCGCCCAAAGCGGCGCACAGCCCAAGGACATGGATGACCTTGCCAATCTGGCGGGGCGCCCTGAGGGGGTCATCGTTGCGGTGACTGTCAAGGAAAATGACGACGGTACTTCCAAGCTGTCTCTGCGTTCCAAGCCCCGAGTGAACGTATCCAACATCTGCGCCAAGTTTGGGGGCGGTGGTCACGCTATGGCGGCCGGCTGCAAGATTGCGGCTGATGTGGAGACTGCTGCGGAACTGGTGCTGGCAGCCATCAATGAGGAGTGGACTGCATGAACGGCATTATTCTGATCGATAAGCCCCAAGACTGGACCAGCCATGATGTGGTGGGGAAGCTTCGCCGCTTGCTGCGTGAAAAGCGCATCGGTCACTCCGGCACCCTTGACCCTATGGCAACGGGGTTGCTTGTGGTATTCGTGGGGCGTGCTACCCGTGCGGTGGAGTTTGCGGAATCCGACGAAAAGCAGTACATTGCAGGTCTGCGACTGGGTGTGGAAACCGACACTCAGGATATTACGGGCACTGTGCTTTGTGAAAAAGAACAGCACGTAACAGAAGATGAACTGCGCGGGGTGCTGCCCAAGTTTATGGGGGAAATCGACCAGATCCCACCCATGTACTCCGCATTGAAGGTCAACGGGCAAAAGCTCTATGACATTGCCCGAAAAGGCGGTGAAGTGGAGCGCAAGCCCCGCCGCATTACTATCCATTCTCTGGAAATCGGCGACAACAGCCACTTGGAAGCAGGGGACTTCTGTCTGGATGTGACCTGCTCCAAGGGAACTTACATCCGTACCCTGTGCCGTGACATCGGCGAGGCATTGGGGGTAGGCGGTACTATGAGCAGTCTTCGACGTGTCCGTGCAGGTGGCTTCCACCTGAGGGATGCACTGACCTTGGAATACGTTGCGGAGATGGCGGAGCAGGGCAGAGCGGAGGAATTGCTGCTGCCTGTTGACAGCCTCTTTTCAGCTTTTGCGCCCATGACCTTGACGGAAAAGCAAACAAAGCGTACAATGGTAGGCGGACAGTTTTCCGTTTCCGTGCCCGACGGTACCTATCGGTTTTATGATGCCGATGGCGGATTTTTGGCACTGGGCAAGGTGGAAAACGGAACCGCAAGTACGATAAAGAGCTTTTTTGAGGTTTGAGATATGAGACGAGTTGTGGCACTTGGTTTTTTCGATGGGGTACATTTGGGACACGCGGCGCTGCTGAATTTGGCGGTGCAGCGGGCAAAGGAACTGGATGCGGTTCCCTCGGCCATCAGCTTTGATGTACACCCCGAGACCCTGACCCATGGCCGCAGCGTACCTTTGATCTGCAGCAATGAGGGGCGTGAGTCTCTTATGAGCAGACTGTACGGCATTGACGATGTAATTCTGATCCACTTCAACTACGATACCATGAATATGCCCTGGGAGGAATTTCTGGACAGCTTGGTGGAGGGCTTCGGCGCGGTGCATTTTGTGGTTGGCTATGACTTCCGCTTCGGTCAGAAGGGCAGAGGAAACGTGGAAAAGATCGGTCTGTACTGCCGCAGCCATGGCTTGACCTACGATGTTGTGCCTGCGGTCAGCGTAGGAGGGCTCCGTGTGAGCTCCACGGAAATTCGCGGGCTGCTGCAGACAGGGCGTATGGAGCTTGCCAATGAGATGCTGGGGCATCCCTATGAGCTCACCGACGTGGTGCGCCATGGGTATAAGCTGGGAACCAAGATGGGCACCCCCACGGTGAATATGCGCATAGACCGTGATATGCTGGTGCCCCGCCACGGGGTATACGCCACCAAGGTCTACTTGGAGGACGGCAGAGTGTTCCCCGGTGTCACCAATATCGGTGTACGCCCCACGGTCAGCGGCGGCAACCATGTGACCGTGGAGACCTTTATTCTGGATTTCAGCGGCGATTTGTACGAGAGCAATGTCCGTGTGGAGTTTTTCCATTTTATTCGTCCCGAACGGAAGTTCGAGAACGTGGAGGCATTGCAGCAGCAGATCCTAAGGGATGCCGACACCGCAAGAGCGTATTTCAAAAAGAATAGCTAAGATTGAATCCCACTCCAAAATCGGAGTGGGATTTTTGCGCTTATTGATAGGGACTGCCGGTTGCGTTGTTGCTGATGGTATAGGTTTTTGCGGCCTGCCCCTTGCCGTTGCCGTACCAGTCACCGCCCACGCCGCTGGTAATCATCCAGAATCGGTCGTTGTCGGTACCGAAGGCATAGCTGCCGTTATACTTGGGGATACCCCCTTGGGAAGTCATATAGGCCTGTGTCAGGTTGGTCCAGCCGCTATCGCCGACCTTGCGGATACGGGGATTGCGAATTTCCATGCTGCGAACATCTCCTGCCAATTCCTTGATGTAGTTTTCCAGAAAGAATGCCACGTTACCCACGAAACAGGAATTTTTCAAACCTGTGTCATAAACGCACAGCTTGGTCCATTGGTTGGTCTCCAAATCGCAGATCCACTGCTCCACGGTGGTGTTGCCTGTTTCGGCAGAGGTTCCGCATTGCAGCAGCATCCGATACCAGTGATCGGCCTCCCATGCAAAGGGGCGGATGCAGTGTGCTCCTGTACCCTCATTGTCAAAGTCGTCATTGCCATTGGAGGCAGGGTAAATCAGCTTTGCGCGAATGGTGATTTCTTTGCCGTACCTGTCTGTGGCGAACACATCCCAGAAGGACATAATGGATGTCATTCCCATATCGGTCACCGTGTTTTGCAGTCCCGCATAGGCCTGAATGGAACCGGAGTTGGTGTGTACATTGGTATGGGTTTTCTGTAAGTCGCTCAAATCCATGTACCAGTTTGCCAGACTGCAATAGGTTCCTTGGGGTACGTGGTCGGCTTTGAAGTCCACGGAATATTCCTTGAACCGAACATTTTTCCCGATTTGCAGCCAGCCTGCAATATAGGGCGAGCGGTATGCGGGGTGAGTGCTGTTATATGCGCTGATTTCGGATTGTGTGGGGAGGTCGAATCTTGAATCCCACAGGCTGGGGGTCACAACGGGAGGCTCTGTGTTGACATCCCCATAGTAATGGTGAAGGAATGTGACGATTTGACCGCGGGTGCATTGCTGATTGGGACTGAAGGTGGTTTGGGAAGTGCCGCCTGTGATGCCCTGCTCTGCAGCCCAGAGAACGGCCTTAAAATAATAATCCGAAGAAGTCACATCCTTGAATTTATTGTAAGTGCTGTTGGGCTGGGGGCTTCCTGCGGCACGCCAGAGAAAGGTCACGACCTGTCCTCTGGTGCAGCCGTCATTGGGAGAGAAGGTGCTTGCGGAGGTACCTGAGGTGATGCCGTTTTCTACTGCCCACTGTACGGGTGTTTCGTAATGAGCACCAGGTTTTACGTCTGTGAAGTTGCTCTGCTTTTTGGGTGTTTCGGGTACAACGGGAACTTCGGGTACTTCGGGAACTACAGGTACTTCCTCTGCTGCAGGCAGCATTTCGAATTTCAGAGTCAGATATACTTCATATTCACTTCTGCCGGAAGCATCGGCTTTTTTGCCGTTGATGTAACCATCAATATCAGGT
>JAFQDR010000170.1 GCA_017415945.1 Oscillospiraceae bacterium | reverse complement strand
GGCACCCAAGCAAATAATAATATGGGTTCGGAAGCCTGCGGGACGTCGCTTGAACTCACGCTCCGCACCAATGATGCCGCCGCACAGTACGGCAAGGGTCATACGCAGAGCAACGGAAAATATGGTAATTTCCCGGAGAGGATTCAAAAATTCCAGCATATGAGCACCTCCTTATACTTCGTTGATCATAGTCACGCTATCCAAATGGGAAACCGTGGCCAGTACTTCCGCGTGAGGTCTCCAATTCTCCAAATGAATGGAGAAAACCGCGCCGGGATTGAGGCCCTGTCCCCCTCGATTGATATCCACGTCGTAAATATGCACATTCATGGATTTGAATGTAGCAATGATTTCGCCGATGGCGTTCATGCTGTTAAATTCCACATAGAGATTCATGTAGCGGGATTTGGAAATGATATAGTCTTCCAGCTCCGGCAGCAGCTTTACTGTGATCCACATGAGAATCAAAGCGGCAAAAGCACACTCGTAGAAGCCCGCGCCGATGGCCAAGCCCGCACAGGCGGATGCCCACAGTCCGGCTGCGGTAGTCAGCCCCTTTACCTCCTGTCGACCCGTAACGATCACGGTACCTGCACCCAAGAAACCAATGCCGTTGATGACCTGAGCCCCGAATCGAACCACATCCACGCGATTGCCTGCGGGATCTATGACATTGCCCCAATGCAGCATCAAAAGATCTGTCTCATACTGCCCCAGCAGCATGGCAAGAGTCGCACCAAGGCACACCAGCATATAGGTTCTAAAGCCGGCTGCACGTCTTTTTTTCGCACGGTTCATCCCGAGCATACCGCCAAACAGCATAGCGAATATCAAACGAGCTGTAACCGAAGCAAAATTAAATTCTCTTAAATAGAGTAGAATCTCATCCATCGCAGACGCTCCTTTCCAAACAATTGTTTTACCGTCTCTTACGGTTGGGAGAACTCATTCTTCGAATGAGTTTTACCCATGGTGCGGTCTTTGCCTCACAGAACATCCCCGTGGCCTTTTCCAAAAATCCACGGAACTGATCGATTTGACCGTTCAGCTGTTCCTTGGGAATCATATAGCCGCCATACTGATCACGGAATAAATAAAAATAGTCCCGATCCTCCGCAAACTTCACGAAATCCTTGTACTTCATATGTACAGGCTCCTCATCCTCGCGTTCAGGCAGGGTAATGATCTCCATGTAGTTCTTTCTGAAAACATATTCAGAAGCGGGGAAGGACATACCCGCAGCTCTGATTTGATCGGCCAGCTTGTGCGCAGTGTGGTTAGCCTGAGCGTAGGTACTTGTGCTCATATAACAGCCGTAGGCAGTCAGCGCAATGCCCCACCACTGTTCAAAATTCAAGACCCCCGCAAAAATAGCCGCCACCGAAATAACAGTGCGAAAAAAACGATTGGACTGACAGAACAGATCATATTGCTTGCGGGACAGACGTACAAAGCTATCCTCACTGTGCTGCATTTTTACGCGATAGGTTGCCATAGCTTACTCCTAATATCAAAGTCATACTCAGTATACATTGTTTGAGACGATATGTAAAGGATGATGAAAAATTGAGAGGCTCCGCAGGAACCTCTCAATTTTTAGTTTTTGGGTTAGCTTAGCCCATTGTGCCGTAAATCAGGTTAGGCAAGAAGGTTACAATGCCGGGCACGAAGGTGCACAGCAGCAAAACCGCCAGCAGACACAAAATAAAGGGCCAAACTTCCTTCAGGAACTCACCGATGGTACACTTGGTAATACCACAGGTAGTAAACATCATGGAGCCGAAGGGAGGCGTCAGACCGCCGATCATAATATTGACAATGGCGACCAGACCGAAGTGGATAACGTCAACACCCAGCTGCTTAGCAACGGGCAGCAACAGAGGAGTAATAATCATCAGAGCCGCGCCGCCTTCCAGGAACATACCCATAATCAGCAGGATAACGTTGCAGATCATCAGAAATACCCACTTATTCTGGGTCACACCCAGAACTGCGGTAGCAACGATCTTAGGCAGGTTGATCCAGGTCATGTAGTAGCCAAACACGTTTGCGGCAACCATGATCAAAACAACGGAGGAAGTACCGGCAACGGAGTCCATCAAAATGGGGATCATGTCGCGGCGGAAGGACAGCTTCTTGTAAATGAACTTACCGACGATGATGCAGTAAACAACCGCAAATGCACCGCCTTCAGAGGGGGTAAACAGACCGAAGCGCATACCCAGAATAATGCCGAAGGGGAAGAACAGACCCCAGAAGGAAATGAATGCCTGCTTCAGAATCTCCTTTGCGGGAGGCAGCTTTTCGCGGGTACGGGGATAATTGCGCTTCTTAGCGATGATGGCAACCACGATCATCATTGCACCGGACATCAGGAAGCCGGGGATGTAGCCGGCTGCGAACACACGAGCCAGAGAGCACTGTGCGATAACAGCGTAAACGATCAGGTTGACCCCGGGAGGAATAACGGGAGTAGCGGCAGAGGATGCTGCGGTAATGGCAGCGGAGAATGCCTTGGAGTAGCCGCGCTTTTCCATTTCGGGAACCAGCATCTTGGACTGCATTGCGCAGTCAGCGTTTGCGGAGCCGGAGCAGCCGCCCATGAGCATGGACAGAACTACGTTGACCTGTGCCAGACCGCCGCGCATATGGCCCGTAATGATTTCCGCAAAGTCCATTAGTTTATCCGCTATGCCGCCATAGTTCATAATGGAACCGGACATAACGAAGAAGGGAATGGCCCGCAGTGAATAGGACGCCGTAGAGTTCATGACCTTCATCATGACCATATAGGGCTGGGTGGTGGTGTCAATAAACAGGAAATAGAAGAATGCGCCGCCAAACAGGGAGTAAACGATGGGCAGACCCGCAAAATAGAGGATGAATACCAGGATAATGGGAACGAGATCAATAAACTCCAGTGTCATGAGATTCTTCCTCCTTTCCCTTTCCAAGCAGATCCATAATAAAGTAATAAATTGCGTACAGCAGAGACCAGCCGAAGCCAATGGGAACCGCGATGGAGAAGTACCAGCGAGGCATCATCAGAACGTCGGTGACACGGTGCCAGGAATTCTGTACGTACTGTGCGGAAACATAGGTCAGCATCAGCAGAACAGCGATCTCAATGATATGGATTACCAGAATAACGCCCTTCTTTGCCTTTTCAGGCAGAAGCTTAACCAGAATATCCACGCCCAAGTGGGCCTTGGTGCGGTATGCATAAGCGGAGCCGATAAAAACGGTCCAGATGAACAGAGAAGTTGCCACTTCTTCTGCCCAGTAGATGGGGGTACTGAAAATGTAGCGGGTGAAAATGTTTGCGTTGACCAAAATGGTACACAGGGACAAGGTCACACAGGTAATAATCGCATCCAGATTCAGAACGATCCCCTTCAGGGTGATTTTGTTGTTCATAAATCTCTCCAAATCAGTATGTATTTCAACACGTCAACGCTCTCCGAAGCAGACAAGGCAATGCATCGTACATGGACAAGATGCACTCCCTTGTCTGCCGGAAAGCAAATCTTTACGCCGATTTTACAGCGCATAATAATCCAAACACGGACTACCCATGGAAATGGGCAGTCCGTATGTGGTTTCAGTTAACAGAACAATTCAGTGTTTGATTACACAAGAATTAGCCGTTGTTTGCACGGTATTCCTGAACCAGAGCAACCAGCTTGCCGCGCAGTTCGGGGTCAGCGCCGTATTCTTCAACGATCCAGTCATAAACGGGTTCGCAAGCAGCGGTGAAAGCGTCCAGATCAACATCGTTGTAGGTGGTGCCGTTTTCTTCCAGGAAAGCGATCATTTCAGCTTCGGAGTCAGCAACTGCGTTCTGTTCCCAAACGCCGCATTCGTATGCGCATTCCAGAATGATTTCCTGATATTCAGCGGGGATCTGTTCCCAAACGTTGTTGGAGATGAACAGCCAGCGGGTAGCGATCAGGTGGTTGGTCAGAGCGACGTTGTGGATGAATTCATAAACGCCGGTGTCCTTGTGGGTGGAAACGGAGCCTTCGTAGCCTTCAACAACGCCGTTGGACATTGCGGAGATAGCTTCGGTGAAGCCCATAGCCTGAGGAGTTGCGCCCAGGCATTCCAGAGTCTTAGCAAACAGAGCGGAGGAGGTTGCACGCAGAACCATGCCGTGCAGGTCTTCGGGCTTGGTAACTACCTTGTTGGTGCATACGGAGCGGAAGCCAAAGGAGTAGTGGGTGTCCAGAATCTTAATGTTGTGGTCGTTAGCCAGACGATCCTTGATTTCAGCAACGATGTCGGAGTCCATAACGTAGTTGTATTCTTCGTTGGAAGCGTACAGCATGGGCCCGATCAGAACTGCGCAGTCACCAACATAGTCAGCGAACAGGGAGGGTTCTTCCAGACCCATCCAGTTAGCGCCCATGTTAGCCTGAGCAACGGAGTCGCCGTAGCAGTCCAGCTGGTTCTGGCCGTAGTAGGTAACGGTAACAGCGCCGCCGGTGCGTTCGGTGATCATTTCTGCCAGCATTTCGGAAGCCTTGCCGTTCATTTCTTCAGGCTGGAAAACGTTGGAGAACTTAATGTCGATGTGGAAATCTTCTGCGCCGTCATCGGTGTTAGCTGCATCGTCGGAACCGCCGCCGCAAGCAACCAGAGACAGACACATGATCAGTGCCAGCATCAGTGCGAGAAACTTCTTCATGATTTTTTGCTCCTTCTTTTTCCCGACACAATCCGCAAATATCTCTTTTAAGAAACCACACGTACTCAAAACCCATTCTTCATCCAATATTGGATGAAGAACGGCACGGGCCCGTGCCGTTTCCCCAAAGCAGACTTATTTCGGATCCGATTTCGGGTAATAAATTTGTTTTTCCCTTTTTGTGTCAAACATAATTCATATTATCTTCACAAAAAGTTTACATCGTTGTTATTGTACAGAAAAAAGCGCAAACTGTCAATGAAAATACAACCTGTTAAATGTTTCATTGCATTTTCGTCAAATATGCACAATGCAATCACTTTAAACCGACAAATTGTCGCATAAATTAAATCCCAAATCTCGTAAATTCTTCCAATTTAATCCTTTTTAACAATTTTTTAAGGTTGTAAAATCGACGAAACACTTCATATCCCTGTAATAAGTTGTTAACAATCGATTTGCATTACAGAATTTTTCATCGTATCCATTGACAAAGATTCCGCGCCCCTTCATAATGTAAATGAAGGTATATAACAACACATCTGAATTTACCACCATACACAATGAGCCATTACGACTCTTGATGCGGCGGAAGGCTCGACCCACAGCCTTCCGCCGTTTTTATATTATCGAAAATAAACAAAAGGAGGACAGCGCCATGAAACGATTTTTGAAAAACGCCATTCGTGAGGGCGTCAGCCGAGGCATCGGCGATGCCATTGAAAAGGCCGTAGAGCCAAAGGCTGCTGAGCTTACAGGCAAAGCAATGGAATTCATTGACCGCAAAACAGGCGGCACCATGCAAAGCGCACGACAGCATGCCGCAGATTTGGAAGATGCCCTATCCGGTCTGGAAAAAACCATGGGCAGCTATGCCGACAAAATAAGCCGAAGCACCAAGCTCTGCCCCAAATGTGGTCAGCCCGCTTCCGCCGAAAAGAGCTTTTGCCCTAACTGCGGCGGCAAGCTCCCCGATGAGACCATTGCACAAGGCACGCTGTGTCCCGTATGCGGCAAGCAAAATGATCTGCGCAGCAGATTCTGCGAGGACTGCGGCACCAAGCTCCCCGCCGCTGTGCGTGAAGAACAAATGCAGGCACGCAGAGATGACGAGGAGCTCGCCCAATGGGACAGTCTGCTTCCCCAATTCCCCAAATGGAGCTGCGGCGGTCGGGAATATAATTTGGAGGACTTGGGTCATGCCATCGTTTTCTCAGCAGGCTTCGGAGGTGATACCACAGCTGCCCACAATGCGGTGCTGGAATACCGCAGGCTTCTGAGAGCGGAGGGCTTCCGCCCCGCAGGGGAGTACCCCTCCGAGGGACAGCTGTATAAGATGGTAGGGGATGTGTGTTGGCACGCCGACACGGAAAACTGCTTTGATGGCGACGGGGACCGCCCCTGCATCGGTTTTGACGCATCCCAGCCCAGAGGCGGCTTCCATTATGAAAAACCGCAGCCCAAAACGCCACCAAATCTGAAGAACCTGTTTCGCAGATAATAAGCAAAATAAGCAAAACAAGGCACCGACGATTTCAGTCGGTGCCCTTGCTTTTTTATTTGCAGCGGTTCATTTGGTCGATGATGTCTGCCAGATCCTCGGTCAGTGCCCTTGCGGATGCATAGTCGGCATCCTTCAGATAGCGGGCAATGCGGGTCTCCAGCTCCTTCTTTTTCAGCTCCAGCTCCAGATATTCCTTGCTGAAGTGGTTGGCATAGATCTTCTTGCGGAAGGTGCGGATGCGCATACGGCGGATGGTCTTATCCTCCACATACAGCACATAGTCCGCGCAGTTGACAATATTATAAAAGTCATGGCTGACCATGAGCACCGCGCCGCGGTAATCCTGCACAGCCTCCTCCAGCGCGATTTGGGCATAGGTGTCCAGATGGCTGGTAGGCTCGTCCAGCAGCAGAAGGTTTGCCTTAGTCACATCGATTTTCGCCAGCTGCAGCAGATTCTTTTCCCCGCCGCTGAGATAACGGATGCGGCTGTCCAAATGGTCGGGGTTGAAGCAATACTTGTTCAAATGCTGTTCAATAGATTCCCTGTCGGGGAAGCCCAGCTCAAAGAATTCCTCCAAAACCGTATTGCTTTCCGTGAGCATTTCGCTGTGGAGCTGGCTCAAAAGCCCTACCTCTACCCCGTCGTTGATGGTGATATAGGGGTTGTTGTTCTTGTAAATCTCCCGCAGCAGGGTGGTCTTGCCTGTGCCGTTGGGGCCCACGATGGCGACCTTCTCCCCTTCCCGCAGCTCAAAGCTTACATTTTCCAGCAGCAGCTCGTCAAATGCTACGGTGTAGTCTTCCACACGGAGCATCACATTGCGATCGGACACCTCCGGTGCCGCTGCCACCACATCGGGCAAATGCACCACAGGCTGACGGATATCCACAAAGGGAGCCTTAATGCGGCGAGCCTCCAGCCGTGCCAGCTGGCTGACCTTTGCGTGGAGGAAACGGCCTCTGGTGGCACTGTCTACCTCGGTGGCATCGTCACGGAGACGCTCCACCAGCTCACGGGTGCGCTCGATCTCCGCTTCTTCCTTCACCGCCTGCTCCTGCAGCTCGATCTTTCGCAGCAGCAGAGCAAAGTTATAGGAAATATAGTTGCCGTCAAACTCCTGTACGTCCGTATCCTCCAAATGCAGGATCTTGTTGAAGCAGTGGTGCAGCAGATATCGGTTATGGGTGACAGCCAAAATAGTGCCCTTATAGGCATTGATGACCCCCACCAGACCGTTCAGGTTTTCGAAATCCAGAAATACGTCGGGCTCGTCCATGACCAGCAGCTCGGGCCCGTTGAGCATTTCGCGGATAACCTGCAGCAGCTTATACTCCCCGCCGCTGAGAGCAGACACGGGCACATTCTCCAAGTGCCCCAGTCCTGCCAGCTTCAGCTGACGGCGGATATTGCTCTCGTAATTGTCCCCGTCCATGGCGGCGAAGGCATCCAGCAGCTGCTGATACCGTTCCAGCAGGGGCTCAAGATCCTCCGCATCGGCCATGAGGGCGCAGACCTCGTCCTGCTGGGTCTGATTGCGCACAAAGGGCTCGCTGAGGTAATCCCACACCGTCACATTCCGTTCCTTATCGGCGCGGTCAAACTGGTTCACATAGCCCACACGCCAGTCCTCGTCACGGATGATCCTGCCGTCGTACATGAACTTGTCGGGGTTCAGGATGATTTCGATCAGGGTGGTTTTTCCGGTGCCGTTGCTGCCGATGAAGGCGCAGTGCTGCCCGTATTCCAGGGTGAAGGAAACATTATTATACAGCTCCACATTGGGGAAGCCAAAAGAAAGATTTTCAACTTTGATCATGGGGGTAGTCCTTTATTGAAATGTCATTTCATGCGTACCTTCCCCTTGTAGGGAAGTGGGACCGCTTGCGGTGGATGAGGTGTTCATTTCAATCCCCGAAGCGCACCTTTTTCTTTTATCATACCCGTAATTTGTTACAAATTCAAGCATCGTCGGAAAGATATTCCCGCCGGATATTACTTTCAAAAATCGCCTTCACCACACGGGCACAGCAGCGGCGCAGATCCTCCTCGGGCAGCCGCCCCTTCTTCACTGCCTGAATGATTTTCTTTTTGAAGCCCTTGCCACCGGGCATGATCAGGTCATTGCCTGCGGCAATGGCAAGGCCGTTGTCCGCCTGTCCCCCGTTGGTGGAGAACCAGTCGGTCATGACCACACCGTCGAAGCCCCATTCATTGCGCAGCACCTTGGTACACAGGTCGTGACTGTTGGGGGCGTATACCCCATTGATACGGTTGTAGGAGGTCATGATGCCCTTGGCACCGCCCTTCCGTACAGCGATCTCGAAGGGCCGCAGGTAAATCTCACGCAGGGCCCGCTCGGTGACCTCGCTGCTGACTTGATTGCGGTTGTCCTCTTGGTTATTAGCGGCAAAGTGCTTCACCGTCACATAATAGCCCGGCTCCCGCTGTACCCCGCGGACCACAGCAGCGGCCATGGTGCCCGCAAGGAAGGGATCCTCAGACCAGTATTCGAAGTTTCGCCCGCACAGGGGGTTGCGGTGGATGTTCACCGCAGGGGCCAGCCAGTAGGTACAGCCGTATTCCTTCATTTCCTCGAAAATGCCGCAGCCCACCTCATACATCAGTTCCTCATTCCAGGTCTGGGCCAGTGCGGCGCTGACGGGGAATGCGGTGGTGTACTGATAGACCATGGGCTCCTTCTTGGGGTTGCCCTTCATCAATGCCTTGGCAAAGCCGGGCAGCATCTCAAACACAGACATGGGCAGCTCCACGGCCTTGACCTTTTCCTTCTTGGTAACGGTGGAGATTTTTTGAATGCGCAGCCCCGCAGGCCCGTCGCACAGGGTCATGTTAGCAAGGCCTCTGTCCCAAAAGGCGGAAGTGGTATTACCCACAGACCCGGGCAGGGTGAATCGGGTGGTGCCCCCAAACATTCCGATGCCAACTACGATCTCCGCCATTTCCTCCACGGTCAGCGCTTCCACAAACCGCTGTACCCGCTCATTGGGATACACAGGCAGAGGCACATAGTCATGGTACACCGTCTCAATGGCCTTGGCATCCATGGTCAGTCTTGGCAGCCCCGGATGCAGCTTCACCGCCCATGGGAATTCACGGTGAAGCACCTGAAGGCCATCCTGCTGAGGACAAATATGATTATGGACGGAGACCACTGTATCTGTCTCCACCTCCACCGCACCCACAGGGACGGTATTGCGGGAGTGGGTACCCATATGCAGAATGTACAGCCCCCGCTCCAGCACATAGGCCCCATCCTCGGTGACGTACATAGCCATGTCCTTCATGTCAAACTGCAGCTCCACGGCAGTCCTTTCCCCGCAAGCCAGCAAGGGTGTCTTCACAAAGGCCGCCAGTGCCCGCTCCGCACACTGCTCACCGGGGGCAGACACATACAGCTGTACAGTTTCCTTCCCCCTGTAAGCCCCCGTATTCCGTACCTCGCCGCGGACAGTGACCACACTGCCATCTATGGCAATGCCCGAGGAGGTCACGGCAAAATCCGTATAGCTCAGGCCGTAGCCGAAGGGATAGCGGGGCTCTACGCCGAAGCTGTCGTAATAGCGGTAGCCCACATAAATGTCTTCCTTATAATATTCCCTTTCCAAGTTCCCGTTCAGGCTGCTGTATTCCCACCCGAAGGGCACCTGGTCGTAGTTCTTCGCCCAGGTATCGGCAGTCTTCCCCGATGGGGTCACCGTGCCGCTGAGCACATCCGCAAGGGCAAGTCCCCCCTGGGTGCCAAGCTGACACATATACACCACGGCACCGATGCCTTCAATGTCATCCAAGGGGCTCAAGTCCATGGTGCCCCCGCAGTTGATGACCAGCACAAACTTGGGGTACGCCGCCGCGCAGGTGCGGATATGCTCCAGCTCCTCCGCCGTCATGCAGTAATCCCCCGCCTCGGGCTTACGGTCCGCACCTTCCCCCGCCTGTCTGCGGAGCACATAAATACAGCTGTCCGTATTGCTTGCGGCGATGTCCTCTTGGGTAATGGGTCGCCCTGCGGGAGCCTGATAGTTGGCAAACATCAAATCCATCACAGACTTGATCTTCAGCTTCTTCAGAGCCTGCCGCCGCTGCCGATCGAAGGCCAGCTCTCCTGCGGCATAATCGGCTTCATAGTCCGCAAGCCAGCGCTCCGAGGTCACGGTAAAGCCCCGCTCCCGCAGCCCTTCCAATACGGTAACGCTGCGGCGTTCGTTCACCTCGCCCGAGCCCGTGCCGCCCTTGACGGTTTTGGATGCCCCCGCCCCGTACACCGCCACGGTCTTAGTCTCCAAGGGCAGCACGCCGCGGTTTTCCAGCAGCACAACAGACTCACAGGCAGCACGGTACGCCAAATCTAAGTTCCGCAGCTCACGATCATTGGCTTCGTCGGTGTATCTTGCCTTGGTCAGCAGCTTCATAGACTTCTTCCTTTCTTAACGATTCAAGTATTTTTCCGCTTCCTTTGCGGTATTGGTCAAATAACGAACAGCCTCCACGGGATAGGCACCCACGGCGGTTTCCCCCGTGACCATGACCCCTGCGCAGCCGTCCACCACGGCGTTGAAGATATCCGATACCTCCGCACGGGTGGGCACGGGACTGTGCTCCATGGATGCCAGCATCTGGGTCACCACAATGAAGGGCTTCCCCGCCCTCACACAGGCGGCAGCGATCTTCTTCTGGACTGCGGGCAGCTGCCACAGCTCCATGTCGTTGCCCAAGTCCCCGCGGGCAATGATGACCACATCCGCCTCGGGGAGTATGTTCTCCAGATTGTCGACCCCCTGCATATTTTCGATCTTGGCAAAAATCTTCACCTGGTGGGCACCGTTTTCCGCAAGTGCCCTGCGCACCTTCCGCAGCTCGGCACCGCTGCGGACAAAGGGCTGCATGAGCCCCGTAACCCCGTATTCCTTGGCACGGCGCACATTGTTCAGGTCATGCTCCGTGAGCACAGGCATATCCACTGCCGCCTTGGGGTTCTTCAGCTTAATGCTCTTGCGGGAGCTGAGCACACCGCCCCGCTCCACTCTGCACAGCACATGGCTGCCCCGTTTTTCCGTAATGCGGACAGAGATCTTCCCGTCATCCAGCACCACCTCGTCCCCAATGTACATCACAGGCAAGGTCACTGCAGGCACGGGAATGCCCCCCTCGCCCAATATGACGGTGTCGCCGTCCGTAAGACTCAAAGCCGCGGGCAGCTCGCCAATGCGCAGCTCGGGGCCCTGCATATCGATCAGCAGCTCGGGAACCACACCCGCAGCTTCTGCGGCGGCACGGAAGGCGGCAATGCGGTCTGCGCTTTCCGCAAGAGAGGTGTGGGACAGATTCAGCCGCATCCCCGTCATGCCTGCATGAAACATTTGTGTTAAGGTCTCCTTCTCGGCGCAGGCGGGCCCGAAGGTTCCGTATATGGATATCATATGTAATTGCTCCTCATTCTTAATGGGCTCCCCTGTGTAAGGGGAGCTGTCAGTTGCGAGCCTGCGAGCGACTGACTGAGGGGTTGTCAAACCCTCAGCCACACAGCCGCTTGCCCATCTCGTATGCCTTTTCGCAATCCTTGGGGAATACAGTCTCATGGTGCAGCTTCTTGGCCGCCCCGTCGAACAGCTCACTGGCGTACTTGGAATAGTCGTCAAACTGCATGGTATCCAATGCGGTCACATATTCCGTCTGCCCCAGCAGCATGGTAAAGCTCTGGACATGACTCTTGATCACGCTCTGATACATGGATTCTACGGGCACATTCATGGTGTACATCAGGCCCACCTTTACGCGACGAGGATAGGCACTGCGATAGTTCTTGGCATACTTCTGCCCGGGGAACCACAGACGTTCAAATAGATTGCGCACCGCTCCGGGCACCTCACCGAAGTACAGGGGCGTGGCAAGCAGCAGCACATCCGCCGCCAGGATCTTGTCCAATACCTCCGTCAATTCATCCCGCTGTGCGCATTTGCCGAAGCTTGGCCCACCCAAAAGCTTACAGCCGAAGCAGCTGACACAGCCCTTATAGTTCAAATCAAACAGGTCAATGCGCTCAACCGCCGCACCGTTTTCCTTAGCTCCCTTGATGGCCGCCTCCAGCATAGCGGCGCTGTTGCCGTTTTTTCTGGGACTTCCGTTGATCGCGATTACGTTCATAAAGCACCTCCGCGTTTTTCTTTCATTATACCATAGCCGTGGTTCCATTGACACTCCCAATTCTCAAAGGTATAATAATTTCATCCTTTTGCGGGAGGTTTTTCCTTTGAAAATCAAGATTCGTACCCTGCTTCTCGTTACCGCTGTGATCATCGCAGCAGCCGCGGGCGGCCTCGGTGTTTACAAATATTTCAACCGCGATCTCACAGGCTGTTCCCTCTCGGAAATTCGTCAATTCCAAGCGGAACATCCCAAGGTCAAAGTGACCTACACCGTGACGCTTGAGGGCGGCGAAGTGCCCCTAATGCTCAGCGGGGACACCACCTGCGCAGAGCTGACCACCCCCGCACAAGCAGAGGATCTGGCAGCCAAAAAGGACTATTTCCCCCACATGGAGGTCATTGATCTTGGCAGCACCCACATCAGTTCCAAGCAGCTGGACATTTTGTATGACGCCTTCCCCTTCGCCGCAATCATCTACAAGTATTTGAACGTACTGGACGAGGCCGTCTCCGCTGACACGGAAGCGCTGGACTGGTCGGATCTTGCCTTGGCAGACCTTGACCGTGCCATTGCCGATATCAAGCACCTGCCCAAGCTCCATACCATTGAGCTGCGGGGCGAGGACGGTATGCCATACCTGTCCTTGGAGGATGCCCTGCGCATCCGCGAGGCATACCCTCATATTCACATTGGCTACGCAGTGAAGCTGTTCGGACAGACCATCTCAACGGATATGGAAGCTTTGGAATACAGCCGCGTTAAAATCGGAGACGAGGGCGTGGAGGAGCTCCGCAGGCTGCTGCCCCTTATGGACAAGCTCACCTATCTGAAGCTGGATGCCTGCGGTACCACCGATGACACCATGGCACAGCTCCGTGAGGATTTCCCCCACATTGAAATTCACTGGCGTGTGTACGCGGGCAGCTACAATGTCATGACGGACAACTACAAATTCTGGGCAGGGGGCCTCATCGATTCCCAGACCAAGGCCCTGCAGCATCTGCGCGGCACCAAATATTTGGACGTGGGCCACCACAACCTGACCAATCTGGACTTCTGCGCCAATCTGACCGACTTGGAGGTCGGCATCTTCGCCATCGGGCCGCTGAAGGACATCAGCGGACTGAAAAACTGCACGAAGCTGGAATATCTGGAGCTCATGTGCAACGGGCAGCTTGATGACGAGGATTTGGCGATCCTTTCCAATATGACAGAGCTGGAGCATCTGAACATCGGGGACATGCCCAAGCTCCGCAGTCTGGCCTTTACCGACAACATGACCAAGCTCAAGCGCTTCCACTGCACCATGAACAACATCCCCCAAGAGGAGATCGACCGCTTCATGGCCCTGCACCCCGACTGTGATGTAAACTTCGACAAATTCACCGACCCCATCTTAGGGGGCTGGCGGTATAATTTAGGTGGACAGGGCATTCACGATGCCCGCTATCTCCTGCTGCGGGAGCAGATCGGCTATCTGGGCGCGGATATCTCCCGCTGGCCTCAGGGCGAGCTGAAGGAGGAGATCACCTATGAATCCACAGGCATCATCCCCGAGCAGTAAACCTTCCGCACCCGTAGGGACAGCCCTTACGGCTGTCCTTCATGCACATTAGCCCCCTGCCTCACCGTAGTCGTTGACAGGGTTTCCCAATACGCCTATAATAGTACCATTACGAAACCAAGGAGAACCCCTCCATGAAACGAGAAAGAATCGAGCCCATCCTGTTTGCTGTTTTAGCCTGCATCGTTGTTGTGTGCAGCCTGCTGCTGTACACCCAAAAGGATCTGACGGGCACCCCCTACAGCGAGATCGCTGCCTATGTGGAAGCCAACCCCCACAAGCGTGTCACCTATTCCGTCACCGTCTACGGCGGGGCGGAGCCTCTGGTCATTGACGAGCGAACCGAAAACATCATCCTCACCGCAGGGGATCAGTGCTACAGCATGGCAGAGCAGGCTGCGCTGCTGCCCGAGACCGTCCCCATTCTGCTGGACTTTATCCCCACGGAAAAAGAGCTGCTGACCATGCTGAAGGCCTTCCCCAAAGCAGAGCTTGTGTACACTGCCTTCACCCTCGACGGCAGGGAATATCCCGCCAATGCCGCAGAGCTTGACCTGTCCGACTGCACATACGGCAAGATCGCAAAGCACGCGGAGCTTTTGAACACCCTGCCCGCCCTGCGATCCATCCTGCTGGTGGACCCCGACGGACAGGTAACGCTGACCTTGGATGAGGTTCTGGAGCTGCAGACGGAGCTGCCCGAGCTGCTGCTGCGGTATAAGTTTGAACTGTTCGGCAAAATCGTCACCACGGATATGGAACGGCTGGACTACGTAAAGACCCCCATCCGTGACAGCGGTCTGGATGAATTCCGCAAGGTCATGCCCATTATGAAGAAGCTGACCCACCTGCAGCTGGACACCTGTAAGACCTCCGACGAGGCCACCGCAAGGCTCCGCGAGGATCTGGCGCCCCAATGCAAGGTAGTGTGGCGTGTGTTCTTCGGCAACAACGACGCCCTCACCGATACCTACAAAATCTGGGCAACATGGAATCTGAACTCCGACGAGGTGGCCCTGCTGAAGTACTTCACCGAATGCAAGTACATTGACCTTGGCCACAACCACTTCACCAATCTGGACTTCATGAACTATATGCCCGATCTGGAAATGGCCATCGTAGCACTGAACGAGCTCAGCGACATCAGCGGCATTGCAAACTGCAAGAAGCTGGAGTATCTGGAAATCTTCACCAACAATCCCTTGACCGATGAGGATATGGTTCACCTGTCGGGACTGACAAATATGAAGTATCTGAACGTCAGCAACCTGCCCAAGCTGACCAGTCTGGCTTTCACCGACAATATGCCCAACCTGCGCTGGCTGTGGTGTACCATGAGCTACATTCCCAAGGCAGAGGTACAGCGTGTGAAGGAGCTGCATCCCGACTGCATCGTAAACTACATCTACTTCACAGGGGACCCCACAGACTACGGCTGGCGATACACCGAGTTCCCCAAGGACGGGGAGCCGGTCAAGAGCTCTGTGTACACCTTGGTGCGAGCCCGCTTCGGCTATGACACATGGGATTTCTCCAAGGACGGCAAGGGTCATCTGAGAGAGGAGATCACCTTCGAATCTCTTGGATTAACGCCTCCGTAAAAGACAACGGGGACGGTTTTCTGTCTGATAGCGGAAATGTTTGATATGCATTGCCTTCGTTGATCAGACTGAGAACCGTCCCCTTGTCTTTTCATATCCTCGCCCCTTCTCATCATCATTTACAAATCGTTGATCTCCTCCGCTGTACAGCAATCCGAAAAAATGGTATAATGAGGAAAACAAAGGTCATTTACACACGATACAGAAAAGGAGGCAGCACATGATCGAATTCAATGGCAAGCTCAGCGGCGCAGCGGAACAACAGTATATGAGCAAAAATGCACGAAGCGAACAAATTACCTTGTTAGCCATCTTAGTTCTTTCTATCCCCACCACCCTATGGATCGGGCTCGGTGTCTTTGCCACCCCCCTGTTCGAGCTTCGATGGCTATTGATCGTATATTCCGTCCTTTTGATGCTGATATACCTTATGCCAAAGTTTCCCGGAAGCGCAAAAGGCAAACGAGAATATATGCCCAATCGCATCTACACAGAAGAAGACTACATCCTTCTGGTCAGTGACAAGCATACCGACAGCAAGCGCATTGAGCACGTGAAGGTCGTGTACGACTGCGGCGATTATTACGACATCCGCTTCCCCTTCGGTCACTACACAAGCGTACCCTTGCTTTGCCAGAAAGACCTGCTGACAAAAGGCTCTCTCGAAGAATTCGAAGCCCTTTTCGAAGGCAAAATCATCCGAAAATAATCCAAAGGACACGGAAATTTCTCCGTGTCTTTTTTCATATATGCATTATGTAGGGGCAATCATCGATCACCCGTTTTTACATCGCATATCCATTTAGCAAATGTTGGTCAGACGCAACATCCCGTAGGGGCGGATAGTATCCGCCCGCACCTGCGCAGTAGGATGGAGCGGTTTATAGCCGTGGCTGCGTAAATCAACATACATTTGAGGCGGATGATATCCGCCCCTACAAGGGAAGATGATTTCGGTACGGTGGTAAAATATCGGGGCATCGTGGGCGCCGCCCTCTACGAAAAACGCATCCTCTATCCTCCGCTGTATGTTTTTGTTTTCCATTCGCTTGTGCGAATGGAAAACAAAAAGGCACCGCCCACAAGAGACGATGCCTTCTCGCATATTGAAAGGGAGTTGATCGAGGATGAGACCAACAATACAATTCAAAAATTAAATTACAGCCAGCCGCCGGAGATGTTCATGACGTGGCTGGTAACATACTTGGATTCGTCGGAAGCCAGGTACAGAGCCATGTAAGCGCAGTCGATGGGATCGCCCAGACGCTTGATCATGCAGTTGGTGGTGTAGCGAGCCTGAGTTTCGGGGGTCAGGTGCTTTGCAACAGCTTCGGTAGCGATGATGCCGGGGTTCAGAACGTTAACACGGATGTTAGCGTGAGCAACCTGACGAGCCATCTGCTTGGACAGGTGGTTGATGCCCTGCTTAGCAACGCCGTAGCCAACCTGAGTCTTGTCGGGGCAAACAGCAGCAACGGAGCCGATGTTGATGATGGAGCCGGACTTCTGGGGCAGCATTGCCTTGTTGATAGCTTCCTGGCAAGCATTGAATACGGTAGCCAGGTCGATACGTACGGTCTTTTCGAATTCTTCGTAGGTGCACTTCATGATGTCCAGGTCCTTGCGGGGGTTGGATTCGCCGAAGTTGTTAACCAGAACGTCCAGTCTGCCTTCAACTTCCAGGCACTTGTTGATCATGGAGCGGTGGGTTTCGGGTTCATAAGCTTCAAAGTAAACCAGCTTTGCGCGTTCTTCGCCAATGCGTGCGTTTGCAGCGTCAACAGCAGCCTGACCGGTAACCAGGTTACGAACTGCGTACCATACGATAGCGCCTTCATCAACAAACAGATCGGCGATTGCGCGGCCAATACCGCGAGTGCAAGCGGTTACCAGACATACTTTTCCATCGAGTCTACCCATAATAAATACTTCCTTTCGATTTTGTAACGTTTATGATTTCTTTTCTTCCATCCGGGGAATGTTTTTCAAACACAGGGGCGCTCTTCCAAAACGCCCCTGCGCCTTAAGCTTTAAGTAAATTTACCGTTTGTCTTCCAGCTCAAACAGCAAACTGTTTTGCTTCATTTGCGAAGCAATCAATTACAGGCCGATGCGTGCGCACTGACGGTCGGGATCCCAGAAGTAGCCCCATTCCTTCAGCATCTTGTTGCGAGCGGTGTCAGCAGCGGACCACTGAGCAGCTTCGCCCTTTGCGTACATATCGTCGATTTCTTCTTCGGACAGGCCCCACATTGCGAATACTTCGCGGTTGTGTTCGCCGAACAGAGGAGCTGCGCAGACGATGTCGGAGGGGTTCTTCTTGAAGATGTTGGTGATACCGATGCCTTCCATTTCGCCGAAGACCTGGTCTTCCCACTTTACGATATTTTCGCGAGCTGCGAACTGAGGATCTTCGTAGATGTCCTGAGGAGTGTAAGCTCTCTGGCAGGGGATGCCTGCAGCTTCGAAGATTTCTTCCAGTTCCTTAGCGGTACGTGCCAGGCAGAATTCTTCCAGCAGCTTTTCTGCCTTTGCGCCGCGAGGATCGAACAGGGGGAAGCCGGTGCATTTGGGAGGAATGTCGCCTTCGCCGACCTTGCCCATGCCGATGATGGGGAAGCCGCGTTCTACGGGGCCCTGACCTACGATTGCAACGAAGATTGCGCCGCCGTCAGCGGTGTCATAGAAGGAGAAGCAAGCGGACATATCGTGCTTGTTGCCGGTACGCAGCTTAACGGGTTCGCCGTTCTTGGGCATTTCCTTGTTGAACCATACGGTGGGGTAGTTGTCCAGCAGACGGAACATGTTGTCGTACTGAGCTACGTCAGCGGAGTCGCCTTCGCCCCACTTCAGAGCGTGGATGTGACCTGCCAGAGCGCAGATGCAAGCGTTGTAAGCGGTGACATAGTCAGACAGGTAGGGGTTGACCTTCAGGGGGCCGGAGGTGGGGGATACGCCGTTCATGTACATGTAGCCGCCCATAGCCTGACCGGAAACGTCGTAAGAAGCCTTGTTCTTGTAGGGGCCGAACTGACCGTAGCCGGAAACGTGAACGATGGACAGCTTGGGGTTGATTTCCCAGCAAACTTCATCGGACAGACCGCGCTTGTCATAGCCGCCGGGACGACCTGCTTCGATCCAAATGTCAGCCCATTCGATAGCCTTCTTGAACAGAGCCTGGCCGCGCTTGGTAGCGGTGTTCAGGGTGATGGAGTATTCGTTTCTGTGCAGCTGTGCGCAAGCGGTGGTACCACGGGTGGTGCAAGCGATGTTGGGAGCTTCTGCACGCAGAACCTGTGCGCCCATTTCAGCCATCAGAGAGCCTGCGAAGGGGCCTGCGATGTTGGTAGCGGTAACGAATACCTTAACGCCCTTCAGAACGCCAAACTGAGGATAGTTTGCAAAGGACTGAGACAGAGGGTTGTTAAAAACTTTCATTCGTAACTTCCTTTCAATATTTATTTTTACTGCGGTCAGCACCGCAGCTGTTTACGTCCTCAAAAATCACAACACAATTCTAACATTTGTTGTGAAAAAATCAATAGCGAAATATTGTGTTGCATTACTTTCTACATTGTCACAAAAATATCAAATCCGGTTTTGTGCAACTCATACAAAAAACTCAACAATTTAGCCAAATATGTCGGTTTCTAATATATTACATTAAGAATCTATTCCATTTTACCACAGTTGTCATCCTCACACAAGATGCATTTGTCTCTCATTTATGTACTTACTGTAAATATTTACATACTCCATACACCGAGATACTATGTACGCTCCCAAGCAGATGCATCCCATATACAGCACTGCGGTGATCTTCCATCCCACATATACCGTGATGGTTTTAAACACGGGCTGAGGGGTCGGCGACGGGCCCAAATAGAACAGATTCACCGCCCCCGCGGACACCTCTCCCAGCAGCATATTGATAAAAACAGCAAAGGCACACAGCAAAACAAACAAGCCCGTGGCCCGTTTCATAGCAGCGGTACCATAATTCGCCCGACCACTGAAGGTCAGGTAGAAGCCAAGAAAAACCAGCAGCAAATGCCACAGAAACGCATGGAGCGTCAGCGTCCAATATTCGTGGCACAGCCCCGGCGGCACCAGCAATGCCATCAGACCGCCCAGCAGATTGTAGGTTCCCAAAAAGGTCTCCATGGTTTCGGACATCCGACACCGAGGCAGCACCGCCAGAATCAGACAAAGATACATTGGTACACTGCACAGCTGAAAGGGCAGGATACTCCAATTATAAAGTCCATGGTTCAGGTAATAGGTGTGGAACAGCTGCTTATACACCTCGGAAACCGCCAAAAACAGCCCAACAGCCAGTAAAACCAAGCGGTGTC
>JAFQDR010000169.1 GCA_017415945.1 Oscillospiraceae bacterium | reverse complement strand
TCGTCAGAATTGGATTTGACCACTTCTTTTCACTCTTCTCTCTTATCTTTTCTCTCAAAACGCCTTTCACGCTTGCCAAGAGAAGAGTGAAGAGAGAAAAGTGAAAAGAGAAGAGAACCAAAACAAAACGCCAATCCACTTGCGTGAATTGGCGTTTTGTTTTGGTGGGAGCGGGTGGATTCGAACCACCGAAGGCATCGCCAGCAGATTTACAGTCTGTCCCCTTTGGCCACTCGGGAACGCTCCCATATTCGGTTGGAACTTTGACATAATAGCAAACTTCCAACCGTTTGTCAATACTTTTTTCGCTTTTATTCGAAAATTATTTTCAGCACATCATAGGGATGCTTGACCACATACTGAGCCCCCAGCTCCCGCAGGTATTCCCCGTCACGGAAGCCCCAGTCTACACCAATGCAGTCAATACCGGCATTGCGTGCCGTCTCGATATCTACCTCCGTATCCCCAATGTACACAATGTCCTTTCGCTCCAGTCCCAGCTTGTCGATGACCTCGTTCACGGAGTCGGGGGCGGGCTTGGGTGCCAAATCGGGGCGGTTGCCCACCATATATTCAAACTTCCCGGGGAAATGCTCCTCACAAAGCACGATGACCGCGGGCTCGATCTTATTGGACACCACCGCCGTACGGATGCCGCCCTTCAGCAGCTCATCCAGCAGCTCGTGGATGCCCTCATAAGGCCCCGTAAAGTCCTTGCAGTGGGCATCATAGTGCACACGGAAGGTGGCCAGTGCCTCCTCCAAGGCTTCCTCCCCTGTCCCCCCGGGGCAGCCGCGGCGCACCAGCATCTTAATGCCGTTGCCGATAAACCGCCGCACCTCATCCAGGCTCCGTTCGGGGTAGCCATGGGTACGCAGGGCATGATTCAGGCTGTTGGTCAAGTCCTGCAGGGTATCCAAAATAGTCCCGTCCAAATCAAAAATGATTGCTTTATATGCCATATTGTTACGTTCCTTTTGCAATTGATAGTTTCACGCGGGCGAACACAGTTCGCCCCTACAGACACTAAAATTTCCCGCTGTGTCCTCGGAAGCCGCCTCCTCGTCGCGGTGGACTCCACATCCTGAGCTTCCATCAGGCGTGATGAAAGCTCATCCGTTCCATCACCGCTCCTCTTCGCATTGCAGCTTTTTCTCATTTCAAATTCGCAGCGCGAATTTGGTCATTGATGGAAAGCCGCATTGCGAGCGAAAGCCCTCACTAAAATTTCCCGCTGTGTCCTCGGAAGCCGCCTCCACCTCCGGAGGAGCCGCTGCTGTTGGATTTGGGATGGTGGATGACCCGTGTGGTAGTATGGGTAAACAGATCCTGCTTTACCCGCAGCTCCACGCCCCCGCGGGGAATATAGGCATTTGCATGGGTGGCCTTGCGGGCATTGCGCATTCCCGCCTTCATAATCAGACACACCACCAGAGCCACCGCCATGCTGCCGAAGATCACAGCCGCCCAGATTTTGGGCTCCACACCCTTGACGCGCATCACCATATCGGGCACTCCGGGCTCATAGTAGCTCTCGTAGTCCTCCCCGTACTGCTCTTGGGCGGCCATATTGAAGTCTACCAGCGCACCGATGGCATCGCTGACATAATAGCTGAAGCCGTAATACCAGTCATTCTCCCCGAAATAATAGAGAAAATGGTCTTCCATATCCCACATAACGGCATCGGTGAACACCGCCTCGGCGTATTCACCGTATGTAATCAGACTGTAGTCCCGCTCTGCCATACTCAGCATCAGCAAAATGCCGTCTTGGGGTACATTCCCCATCATGGACTGTTCAATGTACAGAGCCTCCGCCGCATCCTGCGGGGTGCTGCCGTATTCGTAATAATTCTCCACAGTCACCAGATAGATTCCGCAGTCCAGCTCCGCCGCGGCTTCCTCCGCCATGGCCAGCAAGGTGCCTTCTTCCGCCTCAGTCAGCAGATCGGCACGGTCGGACACATAGCAGCTGTCTGCGGCAAAGGCCCTCAGCTGCACAGTCAGCAGCAGGCACAGTGCGGTCAGGATGGTCAAATACTTCTTCATCACCGCACCCCCTTACATTGCGTACAGCAGGATCAGACTTGCCAAAGCGGACAGGCCGGCGGAGATCCCTGCGAACCACGCCCAGAACCGTCCCCGGCTCATAGGCAGCTCTCCCACGGCCTTTCCTGTCTGTCCGTTCACAGCAAACAGATAGTCCTTGCCCCTGTATTTGGTGTTCAGCATCCACACAGGCATGAGGGCATATCGGGTGTCCCCACGGGATACGGATGCGTGGCTGCTGACGGGGATGACCGTCTCGTAAAAGCCTACGGTGTCCCGCATGGCATCGTAAGCGCTGTTGCGGATTCGCTCCTGGGCACGGAGAAAGCTCCTGTCCGCATCCACATCAAACTTATCCGCCAGAAAGCCCGGGAGATAGGCCATAGCAAAGGGCTTCAGCTCCCCATAGTCATAGGGTTCAATGGCATCCATATACTCGTCGGGCATTTTGGTAGAGCCATCCACGGGAATCCCGTGGAACTGTACCGTCCCCGCTCTGCGGACAGCATAGTGGTGAGTGGTAATGATCTCGTCATCCCCGCGGTGGACACGGGTGCTGCGGGTGGCGGTGTACTTCACGTCCGCATCCGCCTCCCCGTCAAACAGCCAGAAGGGCACATACACCCCCTTGATCTCCTGCACATGGTGCTCTGTGCGAAAGGCCTTGGGCAGCAGCACCTTGCCCTTGCAGTGGTTTTTCAGTGCCTCCACCGCATCGGTCTTGGTGAGCTTGAAGGGGATAACATAGTCGGGACGGCGCACCCCTGTAAATTGTCCAGGCACAATGGTGGGGTTGCTGCAATAGGGACAGCTGGTGGCGGCGGTGGTCTCATCGCAGATCAGCTCCGCACCGCAGGCAGGACAGCTGTAAAAGCGCATCCTCTCCGCATCCTCTCCCCACAGCTCGTCATACATGGTCTGCCCATGGGCATCGGGCTTGGCTTCGGCGGCCTCGGCATTGGCTTCGCCGTAGGCAAGCTCAATTTCCTCTACGGTAAAGCTGCTCATGCAGTATTCGCACTGCAGCTTTCCTGTTCCCGCCCCGAACTGCAAAGGCGCGGTGCAGGCCGGGCATTGATAATTGGTTACCTGTACAGACACAGGACACCACATCCTTTCTTACTGCTTGGGCTCAGTGAACATCACAACGCCCTCGAGGGCATTGTTCAGCTCTGCGGTATGCCCATCGATCCAAGTCACATGGTCAAACAGCTCCAAAAATTCATCGGGCTCGGCAATCAAATCAAAGCCCATGTCTCCCTGGCGATAGTGCATGGGGAAGATGATGCGGGGCTGCAGACGGTCACAGATCTCCTTGGCCTGCCGAGCATCAATGGTGTAGAAGCCCCCGATGGGCACCAGCAATGCGTCAATACGCCCCATGGCCTCAAGCTGCTGCTCTGTGAGCACATGACCCAAGTCCCCCAAATGGGCAAGACGGAAGCCGTCCGCGTCAATGATATGCACTTTGTTTTCCCCACGGAGTGTACCGCCCGCCCCGTCATGGAAGGTATCCACAATTTCCACGGTGAAGCCCACAGCACGGCGGGTGTTGCGCACCCCTTGGGGATAGCAGTGGTCCTCGTGCCCGTGGCTGCACAGGGTCACATCCGCCGCCAAATCGGGCAGGTACAGACCGGGAACATAATCGGTCTCGTAGGGGTCAAACACAACAGACCCCAAATCCGTGTCGAAGGTAAAGCAGGAATGTCCGTTCCAAGTCAGTTTCATAGGCTGTGCCTCCCTTTGATTCTTCAAATTCTGATTTCATTTTACAACAAAGTTGACGTTTTGGGAACTACGTTGTATTATATTCTATAATTATGCTGCGCTGTTTTTCAAACAGCAGCTTCATTGAGGTGAATCCCATGCTGAAACGTTTTCTCAAAGGCTTCTTTAAGACCGTGATCGTTCTGGCTCTGTGCCTTGGCATCATCGGCGCCGCGGTCTATTATATTTACGATACATACGCCATCGACTCTCAGGTGCTGCTGGACGAATACGAGCAGATTGCCCAAGAAAAGCCCGTGCGCACACCCCCTCCCACTCCCGTGCCCACACCCAAGCCCACGCCTACTCCCGTCCCCACTCCCGCCCCCGACTGGCCCCGGGATCTGGATATGACGAGCTGGGAATATGTGATCGCGGACGATGCAGACAAGGACTATACTCCTCCCAAGGTAGTGTTCTTTGACGGCTGCCAAATGGACAAGCGCATCACAAAGGATGTGGAGGCCATGCTGGTTGCGGCCCGCAACGCAAAAATTCTGGTGCATCTGGAAACAGGCTATGTGGATGCCAAGAAGGCCACTGCGGAAAAGGCCGATGACTGCCTGTTTGAGCACAACACAGGTCTGGCGCTGGACATTCTCTCCACCTCCAAGGTACCCAAGAACGACTCTGCCGCCAAGTCCGACATCGGCAAGTGGCTGGACGAGCACGCTGCGGAATTCGGCTTCATCCTCCGCTACCCCAAGGGCAAGGAGGACATCACAGGCCACGAATACTGCGCATATCACTATCGCTATGTAGGCAAGGATGCCGCCATGTACATCAAGGAAAAGGGCATCACTTTGGAAGAATTTGTAGCACTGTACAAATAATGCCTAAAGCCACCGAACTTTGGTTCGGTGGCTTTTACGTTTATTTCGCGCCATAAGTACGGTGATGCGTTCGTACCAAACATTTTTACCTCGTAGGGGCGGATATCATCCGCCTCAAACGTCGGTTATGCATCGCAGTGAGCACAACATGCTGTTCTAACCCACTGCGCAGCTGCGGGCGGATACTATCCGCCCCTACGGGATGGTACCTCTAACCAACGCACCCGTAGGGCGGCCGCTTGCTGCCGCCGAAGGTACAAAGCTGATTGGTACATTCAACATTTTTTCATGTTCTCAACCTGTGCATATTCCCCCCGAATGTCCCCGGGGAGAATGTCGGGCTTGGGGGTGCCGTGGAAGTCGGAGCCCGCTGTGACAATGAGGCCATACTCCTCCGCCAGTGCGGTCAGTGCCGCTCTCTGCTCCTCGTCGTATCGGGCATACACGCACTCCATGCCCTTGACCCCCATGGACATGACCAGCTCAATGAGCTCACGCAGTTCGGGCTCGGGCAGCGCATACTGATAGGGATGTGCCAGCACCGCCACGCCCCCTGCATCCCGAATACGGCCGATTGCCTGCTCCAAGGGCATATTCACCTTTGGCACATAGAGCTTGGCACACTTGCCCATGTACTCACGGAAGGACTGCCGCACAGACTCCACATAGCCCTTTTCCATCATCAGCAGCCCAATATGGGGTCTGCCCAGCACGGTGCCGGGGTGCCGCCGGCGCAGCTCCTCCATGGTCACGTCGAAGCCCTCCTCCCGCAGCCGCGCGCAGATTTTTTGGTTGCGCACCTCACGGTTGGCCAGTGCAATTTCCAGCAGATCCCCCAGACTTTCCGCATGGGGGTCGATATAATAGCCCAAAATATGGATCTCAATACCCTTGTAGTCCGCACTGAGCTCAATGCCGGGGATCACCTCAATGCCGTAGGTCTTCCCCGCAGTCAGGCAGCAGTCAAGGGCGTTTGTATTGTCATGGTCGGTAATGGCAATGGCCTCCAAGCCCGCCTCAGCAAACATCCGCACCACTTCCTCGGGAGGGAAGCTGCCGTCGGATGCATTGGTATGTACGTGCAAATCAACACCCTGTTTCATTTCAATCACCTCATAGCCACATTATACCACGATTTGCCCCAAAAGAAACAGTGACAAATCCATGGAAAAATACTATAATAAGGTAAATACATTTGAGCAAAATCGGAGAGACTACATATGGAACTACACCTGATCGGACATGACTATAAATACGCAGCGGAGCAGTCTCTGCTGACCCTGTTTCCCGGCAGCAAGCCCGAATATCCCGAAAAACCGGGCAAGGGAGACCGCATCACCGTCCGCTGCAGCAAAAGTGACACTTGGTCCACCATGACCACCGTCATCCACAAGGACGGCAAGCGGGGCAGCGGCAGTGCCCGTGTACGCACAGAGAAGCTCACCGACGAGCCCTTTGTCACCGACCGCCACCTGCAGCGTATTCTCCGCCAGAGCTTTTTCAAGGCCGCACTGGATTGGGGGATCACCCCTCCCGAATGGGGTGCTCTGACAGGGGTACGTCCCACCAAGCTGATGACCAATATTATCCGTGAGGGGCACAAGGGCAAGGCCGCCGCCAAGGCCTTCCGTGACAAGTATTTCACCTCTCAAGCCCGCGCGGATCTATGCGTGGAGACCGCCCGCTACTCCATGGATGCGGAGGCGAGCCTTCCCGAGAAGGGCGTATGCCTGTATGTGGGCATCCCCTTCTGCCCCACCCGCTGCGCCTACTGCAGCTTCGTCAGCCACAGTGTGGAAAAAAGCATGAAGCTGGTGGCCCCCTTCTTCGATGCCCTCATGGAGGAGATCGATGCCACCGCAGCACAAGTGAAAGCACTGGGTCTGGTGCCCGTGAGCATTTACATGGGGGGCGGCACCCCCACCACCCTGTCCGCAGAGCAGCTGGATACTCTGCTGACCAAGCTGGAAACGGTCTTTGACCTAAGCGCCGTCCGTGAAAATACCGTGGAGGCAGGTCGTCCCGACACCATCACCATGGAAAAGTTAGAGGTACTGAAGAAGCACGGGGTCAGCCGCATCAGCGTCAATCCCCAGACCATGACCGACAGCGTGCTGGAGGCCATCGGCAGAAAGCACACCGCCCAAGACATTCTGGATGCCTTTGCCATGGTGCGGCAGGTAGGGGGCATGGCAATCAATATGGACCTGATCGCAGGTCTGCCCACAGACACCCCCGAGAGCTTCCGCAGCACAATGGATGCGGTCATGGAGCTCGCCCCCGAGAACATCACCGTGCACACCCTGTCCCTCAAAAAGGGCGCACGGCTCATGGACGAGGGCGGCGACATCCCCACCCCCGCAAGCGTGAAGGAAATGGTGGACTATGCCCACGCCCTGCTTCGGGAGGGAGGCTACGAAGCCTATTACCTGTACCGCCAGAAGAACATGAGCGGCGGATTTGAGAACACAGGCTGGTGCAAGCCCGGCTATGAAAACCTGTACAACATCTTCATCATGGAAGAGCTGTGTTCCATCATCGCCATGGGTGCGGGGGGCTCCACCAAGCTGGTACGCCCCGACGGAAAGATCGAGCGCATTTTCGCCCCCAAGTATCCCAACGAGTATATCGCAAACATCGCAAAAACCTGTGCTGACAAAAACAAAATCTGTGAATTTTACAAATAATGGAACAATTGTCCATAGTCGAGGATTTTGATCACAGTCAGCACGGCAACACCCCATGGAGGATCATTATGGCATATCAACTGACCGAACTCAATCGCCGCGCCCTGTCCGACCCCGAAGGATTCCTGCGGGACAGCGACAGACGCTATGAAGAAAAGTTAGAGCAAAGCGCAAAGCGCATCATCGACCATGCCCACATCAGCCCCATTGTGTTCGTATCGGGGCCCTCAGGCTCGGGCAAGACCACAACCGCCCTAAAATTAGAGCATTTGGTGGAGGCCCACGGCGCTGAGACACACATCGTGGCACTGGACAACTACTTCCGCACGGTGAATCCCGTGGACTACCCCAGAACGGAAACGGGTGCTTACGACTACGAATCCCCTCTGTGTCTGGACATGGAGCTGCTGGCAGAGCACTTCGCCGCCATCGAACAGGGCAAGACCATCGAAGTCCCCCGCTACCTGTTCAAGGAGCAGCGGCAGCAGCGGGACAGCGGACGGTTCCTCACAGCCCGTGAGGGGGATATCGTCATCTTTGAGGGCATCCACGCTTTGAACGACAGCTTCTCTGCCATTGCTCCCGATGCCTTTAAGGTCTATATCTCCGCCCGCTCCAATGTAGAGGACGACAAGGGCAATGTGGTATTCAAGGGCACATGGATGCGCCTGTGCCGCCGCATTTTGCGAGACAATCAGTTCCGCAACACCTCCGCTGCGGAAACTCTGAAGATGTGGGACAACATCCGCACAGGGGAAAAGAAATATATCTCTCCCTTCAAAAACAAGGCGGACCTGCAGTTTGATACCTCTTTGGAATGCGAGGTCTGTGTCATGAAGGGCTTCATGCAGGAGCTGCTGCGGGATATCCCCAAGGACATTCCCAGATATGCGGAGGTCCAAAGCATCCTGCCCGCCTTCGACCGCATCGAAGCCATCGACCCCAAGCTGGTAGCCCCCGAAAGCCTGCTCCGTGAATTCATGGGCGGCGGAATATACAAATACTAAAAGAGAGCCATTAAGGCTCTCTTTTAATATTTGAGTGAATAATTCCACCTATATCAGCCTCTCCTTTTAAGGAGAGGTGGCATTTTCGAGCACGCTCGAAAATGACGGAGAGGTCACACATTGATTGATTACCTCTCAGTCTCGCATACGCTCGGCAGCTCTCCTTAAAAGGAGAGCCTTTTTCTTCTCAATCCTTTGCGAAGCCTCTCTTAATCTCACCCCATATTTCCAATATCTTAAACTTGTACACATACCCATCGGCCTGTGTGATCAGCTGTTCCGTCTCGTCGGTCAGCAGCTCCATGCGCTCCGTAGCCAGCTCCGTGCACAGGGGCGGGTACACCACGCACCACCAGTTGCGCCCCTCCCCATCTGCCAAAATCACACGGAGGGAGGTGTATTCCCCCGCCGGCAGGGCAAAGCCGTCGTATGCTCTGGTGGGGTAGTATTCCTCCGTCAAAGTCACCGCCACCTGCCGCTCCCCCGCTGCGGCGGCAGCAGCCCGGCGGATCCCGTCCATGTGGCTGTTCAGTACCGTTACCGCTTGGGCTTGGGTGGTGGTTCCCTCCAGCAGGGGCTGCACATATCGCAGCACCTCATCCCGCACCCGCAGCTTCACTTCCTGCTCATAGTCCGTGTCGTCCTTGGCCAGCACATGGAGCCGCACCAGCTCGCTTGCCACCTCCGCCTGTGTTCTCTGTGCCCAGATCCCCGTCAGCAGTCCTGCCAGCAGGGCAAGGATCAGAGCCGTTTCCCAAATATGAAGCTTATGTGTTTTCATTT